>NZ_PDDL01000066.1:0-20896 GCF_020833785.1 Kocuria sp. CCUG 69068 | reverse complement strand
CCGCCGGCCGGGAGAGCGGGCTCCGGGAGCTCGCGGCGGCCGTCCGGGCCACCGGCACGGAGCCGGCCCTCGACGTCGCCCCCGCGGAGTCCGCGCCGCAGGCCCCCGCCGCGGACCCGACCCTGCTGCTCGAGGTGCCCGCCCCGCGCCTGCCCGTCCCCTCCGCGGAGGAGATCGAGGACCTGGTGGACCGGCTCACCGGCCGGGACCGCGCGCGGTGCCCGCCCGAGGACCCGCCCGACGACCTGGCCGAGGACCTGATCGACGACCCGACCGACAGCGGAGGAGCCACCCCGTGGGACCCCTGATCGTCCAGAGCGACCGGACCGTGCTGCTCGAGCTCGACCACGAGGACGCCGACGACGCCCGGCGGGAGCTCGCGGCCTTCGCGGAGCTCGAGCGCGCCCCGGAGCACGTGCACACCTACCGCATCACCCCGCTGGGCCTGTGGAACGCCCGGGCCGCCGGGCTGGACGCCGAGCAGGTGCTCGACGTCCTCCTCACCCGCTCCCGCTTCCCGGTCCCCCACGCCCTGCTCCTGGACATCGACGAGACGATGTCCCGCTACGGCCGCCTGGTGCTCGAGCAGGACCCGGTGCACGGGCTCGTGCTGCGCTGCCACGACGCCCCCGTCCTGGAGGAGATCGCCCGGCATCGGAAGATCGCCCCGCTGCTCGGTCCCCGCATCGACGGCGCCACCACGGTGGTGCACGCGAGCGCCCGCGGCCAGCTCAAGCAGCTGCTGCTCACCGTGGGGTGGCCGGCGGAGGACCGGGCCGGCTACGTGGACGGCACGCCCCACCCCGTCGCCCTGACGGAGACGGACCCAGTGACGGGCGAGGCCTGGGCCCTGCGCCCCTACCAGCGCCACGCGGTGGAGAACTTCTGGGCGGGCGGCAGCGGCGTCGTCGTCCTGCCGTGCGGCGCCGGCAAGACGCTGGTGGGTGCCGGGGTGATGGCCGCGAGCTCGACGACGACGCTCGTCCTGGTCACGAGCACGGTCTCGGCGCGGCAGTGGAAGGCCGAGCTGCTGCGCCGGACCACCCTGACGGAGGACGAGATCGGCGAGTACTCCGGAGCCGTCAAGGAGGTCCGCCCGGTGACGATCGCCACCTACCAGGTGCTGACGGCGCGCCGCGGCGGGATCCACCCGCACCTCGAGCTGCTCGACGGGCACGACTGGGGGCTGATCGTCTACGACGAGGTGCACCTGCTGCCCGCCCCCGTGTTCCGGATGACCGCCGAGCTGCAGGCGCGGCGCCGGCTGGGCCTGACGGCCACCCTGGTGCGCGAGGACCAACGCGAGGGCGAGGTGTTCTCCCTCATCGGCCCGAAGCGCTACGACGCGCCGTGGCGGGAGATCGAGGCCCAGGGCCACATCGCCCCCGCCGACTGCGTCGAGGTCCGGGTGGAGCTGCCCCTCGCGGACCGGATGGCCTACGCCTCCGCGGAGGACGCCGACCGGCACCGCCTCGCCTCGTCCTCCGCGCACAAGCTCGACGTCGTGGCCCGGCTCGTGGCCCGCCACCGCGGGGAGCCGGTGCTCGTGATCGGGCAGTTCCTGGACCAGCTCGACGAGCTGGGCGCGCTGCTGGCCGCCCCGGTGCTCAACGGCAGCACCGGCACGGCCCGGCGGGAGAAGCTCTTCGCCGCGTTCCGGGCCGGGGAGCTGCCGGTGCTCGTGGTCTCCAAGGTCGCGAACTTCTCGGTGGACCTGCCGGAGGCCTCGGTCGCGGTGCAGGTCTCGGGGGCCTTCGGCTCCCGCCAGGAGGAGGCGCAGCGCCTGGGCCGACTGCTGCGGCCCAAGCACGACGGCCGCCCGGCGACCTTCTACACCGTGGTGGCCCGCGACACCGTGGACGCCGACTACGCGGCCCGGCGCCGCCGCTTCCTCGCGGAGCAGGGCTACGCCTACCGGATCGTCGACGCCGCCGCCGTCGAGGCCCCCGGCGAACTCCCCGAGGACCGGTGAGCGCCGTTCAGCCGGCGTTCAGGGTGTTCCGAGAAAATGAGCGGCGTGAAGAACGACAACCCCGAAGCGAAACTGCTCGTCGTCGACGACGAGCCCAACATCCTCGAGCTGCTGGCGACGTCCCTGCGCTTCGCCGGCTTCGAGGTGGTCACCGCCGCCAACGGCCGTGACGCCCTGGCCAAGGCGGAGTCCGAGAACCCGGACCTCGCGGTGCTCGACGTCATGCTCCCGGACATGGACGGCTTCACCGTGACCCGCAAGCTGCGCGCGTCCGGGCAGCACTTCCCCATCCTCTTCCTCACGGCGAAGGACGAGACCGAGGACAAGGTCACCGGTCTGACCGTGGGCGGCGACGACTACGTCACCAAGCCCTTCAGCCTCGACGAGGTCGTCGCCCGCATCCGCGCGGTCCTGCGCCGCACGCAGCCCGCCGAGGAGGACGACTCCCGGCTGCGCGTGGACGACCTGGTCCTCGACGACGACGCGCACGAGGTGTTCCGGGGCGAGCGGGAGATCGACCTGTCCCCCACCGAGTTCAAGCTGCTGCGCTACCTCATGCTCAACCCGAACCGCGTGCTGTCCAAGGCGCAGATCCTCGACCACGTGTGGGAGTACGACTTCAACGGGGACGCCTCGATCGTGGAGTCCTACATCTCCTACCTGCGCCGGAAGATCGACAACGACCCCGAGCTGCCCCCGCTGATCCACACCAAGCGCGGCGTCGGCTACCTCCTGCGCTCCCAGCACAAGAACCACTGACCCGGCCCCGGGATGCACACCCTGTCCTCCCGGTGGCGCTCGGCATCGCTGCGCTCGCAGCTCATGGTGCTCACGGGCCTGCTCCTGGCGCTGTCCATCCTGGTGACGAGCTTCGTGGCGATCTCGGTGCTGCGCACCTCGCTCCTGAACGACATCGACCGCGGGCTGCGGGACTCCGTCCGGCCGGTCTCCACCGTGCTGGTCGCAGACATGGGCGGGGCTCAGGGCGTCCAGGTGCCGCACGCCGGGTTCCTGCTCGACGCCGACGGCGAGACCCTCGCCGAGGCGGTGCACACCCCGGAGGGCGTGCTCGAGCGGCGGCCGGACCTGTCGCAGGTCGACCTCGAGCACGTGCGGGAGAACCCCTTCGAGCCGACGACCGTGGGCTCCGTGGACGCCCCGGACCGCCGGTGGCGGGTGGTCGCGGCCGAGACGGAACGGCTGAACCTCGTAGTGGCGGTCGCCGAGCCGCTCGACGACATGAACGCGATGCTCAGCGCGGTGACCCTCCTGACGCTGAGCTTCGGGGTGGCGACCCTGTTCGCGGCCATGGCGGTCGGCTGGATCCTGGTCACCCGGGCGTTCGCGCCCCTGCACCGGGTGGAGCAGACCGCCGCCCGGATCGCCGAGGGCGACCTCTCCCAGCGCATGGAGGGCTACAACCGGCAGACCGAGATCGGCCAGCTCTCGGCGTCGCTCAACGCGATGCTCGGCCACATCGAGGACGCCTTCGACGCCCGCACCCGGTCCGAGACCAAGCTCCGGCGGTTCGTGGCCGACGCCTCCCACGAGCTGCGCACGCCCCTGGTGACCATCCGGGGCTACTCGGAGCTCTACCGGCACGGCGCCCTGCAGGAGCCCGAGGACGTGGCCGGGGCGATGTCCCGGATCGAGTCGGAGGCGAAGCGGATGACGCAGCTCGTGGAGGACCTGCTGATGCTCGCGCGCCTCGACGAGCGGCGGCCCGCGGAGAACGTCGACGTGGACCTGCTCCACCTCGCGTTCGACGCGGCCGGGGACGCCCGCGCCTCCGCCCCCGACCGGCGGATCGAGGTCGGCGGTCTGGGGGGCGGGGGCCCGGTCTCGGCATGGGTGCACGGCGACGAGTTCCGGCTGCGCCAGGTCGTGGCGAACCTCGTGACCAACGCCCTGCGCTACACCCCGGAGGGCACGCCGATCGAGATCGCGGTGGGCGTGGAGCGCTCGGTCGACGACTCCTTCAACGCCGTCCTGCAGGTGCGCGACCACGGCCCGGGCATCCAGGGCGAGGACGCGGAGCGCGTCTTCGAGCGCTTCTACCGGGCCGACTCCTCCCGCACGCGCGAGACCGGCGGGACGGGGCTGGGGCTGTCCATCGTGGCCGCGATCGTCCAGCAGCACGACGGCACGGTGCGGCTCACCGAGACCCCCGGCGGCGGGGCGACGATGACCGTGCGCGTGCCGGGCATCGAGCCCGCCGACGACGCCCCGGAGGTGTGAGCGGGCCCGTCAGGACTCGTAGGTGCCCTGGTGGAAGCGCAGCTGCCAGGGCCCCAGCTCGTTGCGGGAGTCCTCCCGGACCCACAGGGAGCTGCGCAGGCTCGTGCGGTCCCCCGCCGTGAGCCGGTAGACAAGGTGCACGGCCGCGGGGCCGAGCTCGGTGGCCTCCAGCACGTGCACGTCCACCGCGCCGAGCCCGGGTTCGCGGGGCAGCCGGTCGAGGACGTCCGCCCGGGAGCGCCACGACCCCGAGGCACCGACCTCGGCGAAGGCCTCGTGCAGCAGCTGGCCCAGCCGGCCCGGGTCCGCCCTGACCTCCGGGCGGAGCAGGTCCCGCTCGAGTTCCTGGACGGTCTCCCCCGCCGTGCGGCCGCGGGCGAGCTCCTCCTCGTGGGCGAGCAGCTCGCTCAGCAGATCGGGGTCGTGCCGGTCCTCGAACGCGCCGGGATCCTCGTCCTCCCCCGGCCCTGGGGCCTCCACCAGCGGCGCGGCGTCCACCGGCTCCGGGGCGTCCAGCAGCTCCCGGGCCGGGGTCCGGGTGCCCGCTCCGTCCGGGTGCCGGGCGGCGCCGTCGAACCCGGGTCCCTCGGGCGCGGGGCGACCGGTCTGGAACGCCGTGGCCACGGCCCGGGCACGGATGTCGGCGGCCTCGTTGAGCTCGTGGCCGGCGTGGCCCTTGACCCACTCGAAGCGCACGTCGCGGCCCGCCATCGCGGCGTCCAGGGCCTTCATGAGCTCCACGTTGAGGACGGGCTTGCCGTCCCTCTTCTTCCAGCCCTTCTTCTTCCAGCCGGGCATCCACTTCGTGATCGAGTTGATGACGTACTGGCTGTCGCACAGCACCCGCAGGGGCTCGTCGGGGCGGTGTGCCGTGGCCTCGAGCAGGTCCAGGACGGCCTTGAGCTCGCCCATGTTGTTGGTGCCGTGCGGCCACCCGCCGGCCCGCCAGGTGTTGTCGTCGATGTACCAGGCCCATCCCGCGGGACCGGGATTGCCCAGCGCGGAGCCGTCGGCGGCAGCAGTGATCGTCATGGCACTCATCTTTTCACGGCGCCCGGACGCCGTGCGCCACGGGCCGCGTGCACCACGGGCCGCGTGCACCACCGGCTCAGTCGCCGGGCTCCTGCTCGAGCTGCTGCTGGGCGACGTCGCGCACCCCGGCGACCCTCGACACCTGCACGGCCGCCGTGCGCAGGTCCGTCTTGCCCTCGAGCCGCAGGAGCAGCTCCACCTCGGTGCCCTCGGACCCCTCGACCGTCCGGCTCGAGACCACGGAGGCGCTCAGCTGCAGCTCGTCGACCACCGTCAGGACCTCCCGCAGCACGCCGTGCCCGTCCTCGTAGCGCAGCCGGAGTCCCTGCGGGGCCACCATCCCGGGCAGGCGGCGGGAGAGCGGGGTCAGCAGGATCGCGGAGACGAAGTGCAGGCCCGTGGCGACGACGGCGAGCGGCACGAGCCCGGCCCCGCAGGCCATCCCGATGGCCGCGGAGAGCCAGATGCTCGCAGCCGTCGTCAGGCCGTGCACCACGTCCCGGTTCGTGAAGATCACGCCCGCGCCCAGGAAGCCGATGCCCGTGATGATCTGGGCCGCCACGCGGGAGGGGTCGGGACCGGCGTCGATGCCGGGCAGGACACCGAAGCCGTAGGCGGACACGAGGGTGAACACCGCCGATCCGGTGCCGACCAGGGCGTGCGTGCGCAGCCCGGCGCTCTTGCGCCGCAGCCGCCGTTCGAGGCCCACCAGCGAGGTGAGCCCGAAGGCGATCAGCACGAGCGCGACCTGGACGGGGACCGCGTCCCACACGACGACGTCCACGGCACCTCCTCCGGCAGCTGGTGCTCACGATTGAACACCACTTCCGGCCCTGCGGCACCAGGTGCGGGACGACGACGGGCCGGGCACCTCCGCGAGGTGCCCGGCCCGTGCCGGATGCGTGCTGGGCACGCTCGACGGGTCAGCCGTCGATCACATCATGCCGCCCATGCCGCCCATGCCGTCGTCGGCACCGGCACCGGCGCCCGCGGGCTCCGGCTTGTCGGCGACGACGGCCTCGGTGGTGAGGAACAGCCCGGCGATGGACGCCGCGTTCTGCAGCGCGGACCGGGTCACCTTGACCGGGTCGTTGATGCCGGCGGCCATCAGGTCCTCGTACTCGCCGGTGGCGGCGTTGAGGCCGTGGCCCTGGGCCAGACCGCGGACCTTGTCCACGACCACGCCGGCCTCGAGGCCGGAGTTGATCGCGATCTGCTTCAGCGGGGCGTCGATGGCGACCTTCACGATGTTCGCGCCGGTGGCCTCGTCGCCGGTGAGCTGCAGCTTGTCGAACGCCTTCTGGCCGGCCTGGATCAGGGCCACGCCGCCGCCGGCGACGATGCCCTCCTCCACGGCGGCCTTGGCGTTGCGCACGGCGTCCTCGATGCGGTGCTTGCGCTCCTTGAGCTCGACCTCGGTGGCGGCACCGGCCTTGAGGACGGCCACGCCGCCGGCCAGCTTGGCCAGGCGCTCCTGCAGCTTCTCGCGGTCGTAGTCCGAGTCCGAGTTGTTGATCTCGGCGCGGATCTGGGCCACGCGGCCCTCGATCTCCTCGGCGGTGCCGGCGCCGTCGACGATGGTGGTCTCGTCCTTCGTCACGACGACCTTGCGGGCCTGGCCCAGCAGGTCCACGGTGGCGGTCTCGAGGGAGAGCCCGACCTCCTCGGTGATGACCTGGCCACCGGTGAGGATGGCGATGTCGGCCAGCTGCGCCTTGCGGCGGTCGCCGAAGCCGGGGGCCTTGACGGCCACGGACTTGATGGAGCCGCGCATCTTGTTGAGCACCAGCAGCGCCAGGGCCTCGCCCTCGACGTCCTCGGCGATGATCAGCAGCGGCTTGCCGGCCTGCATGACCTTCTCGAGCACGGGGACCAGGTCCTTGACCGCGGAGATCTTGGAGTTGACCACGAGGATGTAGGGATCCTCGAGGACGGCCTCCTGGCGGTCGGCGTCGGTGACGAAGTAGCCCGAGAGGTAGCCCTTGTCGAAGCGCATGCCCTCGGTCAGCTCGAGGTCCAGCCCGAAGGTGTTGGACTCCTCGACCGTGATCACGCCCTCCTTGCCGACCTTCTCCATCGCCTGGGCGATGAGGCGGCCGATCTCGGGGTCGCCGGCGGAGATCGACGCCGTGGCGGCGATCTGCTCCTCGGTCTCGACCTCCTTGGCGGAGGCCAGCAGCTCCTCGGTGACCGCGGCGACGGCCTTCTCGATGCCGCGCTTGAGGCTCAGCGGGTCGGCGCCGGCGGCCACGTTGCGCAGGCCCTCCTTGACGAGCGCCTGGGCGAGCACGGTGGCGGTGGTGGTGCCGTCGCCGGCGATGTCGTCGGTCTTCTTGGCGACCTCCTTGACGAGCTCGGCGCCGATCTTCTCGAACGGCTCGTCGAGCTCGATCTCCTTGGCGATGGACACGCCGTCGTTGGTGATCGTGGGGGCGCCCCAGGCCTTCTCGAGGACCACATTGCGGCCGCGCGGGCCGAGGGTGACCTTGACGGCGTCGGCCAGGGTGTTCAGGCCCCGCTCGAGTCCGCGGCGTGCCTCTTCGTCGAAAGCAATCATCTTTGCCATGTGACTTCGTCCCTCCTGGACGGTAGACAAACGGTCGACCTCCACGGTGCCCGCGACGGACGGCGCGCACGACGGCGGACTCTTCCCGACGCCGTGCGGCACCTCACCGTGGTGGTTGAGGTGTCACTCCTGTGCCGGTGGCTGCCCGGGTCGGGCCGGGGACCGAGCCATTAGCAGTCCACACGACTGAGTGCTAATCGCAATCTTGGCACTCGTCCCCGGAGAGTGCAAACCCCTGAGCCGATTCCGCTCAGCCCTGCCACTCCTCGCGCAGGACGCCGTAGACCATCCGGTCGTAGTACTCGCCGCCGACCCTGCGGGCCCGGCGGATCCTGGCCTCCTCGGTGAAGCCCAGCTTCACCGCCACGCGGCACATGCCCGCGTTGCCGCTCCACGTCTCCAGGTCGAGGCGGTGGGAGTCGGAGTGGGCGAAGAGGTAGTCGATCCACAGGCGCATCGCCTCGGTGCCGTAGCCGCCGCTCCAGTGCTCCGGGGAGTACACGGTGATGCCCAGGGAGCGCAGCGGCAGCAGGTGCGTGCCGTCACCGGGGTCCTCGGTGGGCTTCTCCGACCAGTACCAGGACACCTGCCCGATGAACCGGTCGTCGGCGGCGTCGGCGATCACCATCGTCTCGCGCGGGTCCGGCCAGTCCCCGGCCGTCACGTGCTCCCGGAGGGTGCCGAGCCAGCGCTGGGCGCCCTCGGCGGTGAAGTTCGGGTAGAACGGGCCGTCCGTGCGCTGCCACTCGTGCTCGCCGCCGCCGGCGGGCGGCATGATCCACGCCTCGTAGTCGACGAGGTCCTCCTCGGTCCAGTCGCGCACGCGGACTCGGCTTCCTTCGATCTGCACGGTGGTTCCTTCCGGTGGCGTCAGGGGTGGACGACGTCGTGGTGGACGACGTCGTGGTGAACGGCGTCGGAGCGGTCGGGCTCCGGGACCGGAGCCCGATGGGGGACGCCTCGAGGACCGGGCCGGCTCAGGACCCCGTGGACGTGGCGCCCGGCGCCGGGGCGGCCTCGCCCGGGGCGTTGAGGAACGCGAACACCCCGACGCCGAGGGTCAGCACCCCGGCCAGGACGATGGCGGTGAGCTCCCGGGCGCCCACGCGGACGGTCGGCCGGACACCGCGGTGGGCGCCCTGTCGAGGCCCGTCCTCGGGGACGTCGTCGAACTCGTCGTGCGGGTACTGGGTCATCCGTGGTCTCCTCGCTGCCGGCGCAGCCTGGCCACGAGCATCGGGTCGTGCTCGAGGGCTGCGCGGGTGTCGATCAGGACGTTGAGCCGCTGGTAGTAGTGGGTGGGCGAGAGGTTCAGGCGGCGGCGGATCTCCATCTCCTTGGCCCCCTGGTACTTCCACTGCAGGTTCTCGAGCGAGAGGATCTCGCGGTCCACGGCGTCCAGGCCGGTCCCCTCGCCGGGGTCTTTCCCGCCGGGGGCGGCCTCCCCGTCCGGCACCGGCTCCGCGCCGAGGGCGGCGTCGTCGCCGGGCCGGGCGTCCGCGGGCACCGCGTCCTCGGGCACCGCGTCCTCGCCGGTCACCGCGACTCGGCCCGCGGCCGCAGGGAGAGGGTGGTCAGCTGCGCGTCCTCGCCCGCGTCCACGACGGCGCGCACCGCCGCGGCCACGGACTCCGGCCGGAGGTAGCGCTCCGGGACGTACTCGTGACCCAGGCCCGCCTGGATGTCCCGCTGCATCTGCGTGTCGACCGGGCCGGGGTGCACCGAGCTGACCACGACGCCGTCGGCCTCGACCTCCTGGCGGAGCGAGTCGGCGAGCGCGCGCAGGGCGAACTTCGAGGCCGCGTAGACGGCGTCCCCGGCGCGGGCGTTGAGCCCCGAGCCGGAGTTGAGGAACACGACCTTCCCCCGGGCCGCTCGCAGGGCCGGCAGCAGGAGCCGGGTCAGCTCCGCGGGGACCACCACGTTGAGCTCGAGCTGGGCCCGCCAGTCCGCCACGGAGGCGGCCTCCACCGTGGTGCGCCCGGCCACGGCCGCCGAGTGCACCAGGACGTCGACCCGGTCCAGGCCGGCCACCACGGACGGCAGGGCCGCGACGTCGGTCAGGTCGGCGGCGCGGACGGTGACGTGCGGGAGGCCGGAGAGCTCGGCCAGCCGGCCGGCGTCCCGGCCCAGGGCCAGGACGTCGTGGTCGCGGGCGAGGTCCACCACGCACGCGCGGCCGATGCCTCCGGTGGCCCCGGTGACGACGGCGAGGGGTCGGGTCTCGGTGGAGGAAGCGCTCATGCGCCCACTCTAGCCAGTCCGCCGCCGGTCCCGCCCGCCCCGGACGGAACGGGCCGGGGCGGTGGCGGCCCCGGTATCCTGGCCCGCAGCCGACCACACGGAGGAGCCCCATGGCAGCCGACCCCCACGCCGCGGGAGATCCCGGGGCGGACCCGGACAGCGCGGAGAAGCCCTCGTCGCCGGCACAGATCACGAGACCCTCGTGGAGCTACATCCTGCGCCGGACCGTCCACGAGTTCCGCCGCGACGAGTGCACGGACTCGGCGGCGGTGATGACGTTCTTCGCCGTGCTGTCCATCTTCCCGGGGCTGCTCACGGTGGTGTCGATGCTCGGCGTCGTCGGTCAGGCCGAGGCGACCACCAGGACCCTGCTGCGCCTGCTCGACGAGTTCGGGGTCCCGGAGGGGGCCGTGGCCGTGCTCGAGGGGCCGATCGGCGAGCTCACCGGCTTCCCGTCCGCGGGCCTGGCACTGGTCACCGGTCTGGTCGGCGCCCTGTGGACGGCCTCGGGCTACGTGCGGGCCTTCGGTCGGTCCATGAACCGGATCTACGAGGTCGAGGAGGGCCGCCCCGTCTGGAAGCTCTACCCCCTGATGATCGCGGTGACGCTGTCCCTGGTGGTCCTGGTGGTGGGCATGATGCTGCTCCTGCTGCTCTCCGGGCCGGTCGCCGAGCGGCTCGGCGGGCTGATCGGCCTCGGCGAGGCGGCACTCCGGCTCTGGCAGGCCGCCCGGATCCCGGCCCTGCTGCTGCTGCTCGTCTTCGTGATCGCCCTGCTCTACTACGCCACCCCGAACATCCGGCAGCCGAGGTTCCGGTGGCTCAGCATCGGCTCGGTGGTCGCCATCCTGGTCATGAGCGCTGCGACCACAGGGTTCAGCTTCTACGTGTCCAACGTCAACGACTACAACGCCACCTACGGTGCCATCGGGGGAGTGATCGTCCTGCTGCTGTGGATCTGGATCATGAACATCGTGCTGCTCGCGGGCGCCGAGCTCAACGCCGAGATCGAGCGCGGACGCCAGCTCCAGGCCGGGATCGAGGCCGAGGAGAACCTGCGGCTGCCGCCGCGGGACCTCCGGGGCGTGCGGCGGATGCAGGCGAAGGAGCAGGAGCTCGTCGAGGAGGGCCGCGCGCTGCGCCGTCGGCACGCCGGTCCCGACCCCACGGAGCACGCCCGCGCCAGGGACGGCACGGCACCGGCCTAGAGTGGTGCACGGCGCACCCGTTTTCGCACCCGCATCGACCCCGCACCCGCACCGAGGAGCACCGTGAGCGAGACCCAGCCCCTGGACAGGATCATGGCCCCCGACTGGGCGGAGGCCCTGGCCCCCGTGGAACCGCAGATCCGGCGGATGGGCCGGTTCCTGCGCGAGGAGCACGCCGACGGGCACCGCACGCTCCCGGAGGGCCCGGCGGTCCTGCGGGCGTTCCAGGAGCCGCTCGAGCAGGTCAGGGTGCTGGTCGTCGGGCAGGACCCCTACCCCACTCCCGGCCACGCCATGGGCCTGTCCTTCTCCGTGCAGCCCCAGGTGCGTCCAGTGCCCCGCTCCCTGCAGAACATCTACAAGGAGCTGCGGGACGACCTCGGCGTCGACCCGCCGGAGCACGGGGACCTCTCCGCGTGGTCCCGGCAGGGCGTGATGCTCCTGAACAGGGTCCTCACCGTGCGCGAGGGGGCCCCGGCCTCCCACCGGGGCAAGGGTTGGGAAGCGGTCACGGAGCGCGCCATCAAGGCCCTCGCCGGCCGCGGGACCCCGCTGGTGGCCATCCTGTGGGGCCGGGACGCGCGGAGCACTGCCGCGTGGCTGGACGGCTTCCCCACGGTCGAGTCCGCGCACCCGTCCCCGCTGTCCGCGTCCCGGGGCTTCTTCGGGTCCCGGCCGTTCTCCCGCACGAACCAGCTCCTCGAGCAGCAGGGCGCGGAGCCCGTCGACTGGCGGCTGTGACACCAGGAGGCCTCCGTTAGGGTGGGCGGCATGACGACGACCCCCGGGGCCCGGCCCGCCAGACCCCGCAAGCCGCAGCTGAACCTGACGGTGCGCTCCCGCGAGCTGCTGTCCCCGTCGATGGTCCGGGTGGTCCTGGGCATCGACGAGCCCGAGCGCTACGCGGACATCGTCCCGCCCGAGAAGTACGTCAAGCTCGTCTTCCTCCGGCCCGGCACGGGCGAAGCCGGCACCGCGCTCCCCGGGACTTCGATCCCCGGCACGGACGCTCCTGACGCCGAGACCACAGGCTCGTTGCGGCCGGGGGCGGAGCCTGGCCGGAACCCCGACTACTGGGAGCTCAAGGAGACCCTGCCGGGCGACCGGCAGCCCGTCACCCGCCACCTCACCATCCGCCGGTACGTGCCGGAGCGGCACGAGCTGTGGATGGACTTCGTGCTGCACGGTGACGACGGCTTTGCCGGCCCGTGGGCGGCCCGCGCCGAGCCCGGGGACCGCATCATCGCCCTCGGCCCCGGGGGCAGGTGGACGCCGGCGCCGGACGCCGCGTGGACCCTGATCGCCGCCGACGACGCCGCGATCCCCGCCGCCCTCGCCGTCCTGGAGACCCTCCCGGCCTCCGCGCAGGGCGAGGTGCTGCTGGAGGTGGACACGCCCTCCGACGTCCAGCCGGTGTCCGCCCCGGCCGGGATGGCGGTGCGCTGGGTGTTCCGGGCGGACAGCGGTCCCGGAGAGGACCCTGCCCTGGTGCGGGCCGTGCGCGAGGCCGGGTGGCCCACCGACCCGGAAGGGGTCCAGGTCTTCGCCCACGGCGAGCGGGAGGTCATGAAGGCCCTGCGCGAGGAGCTGTTCACGCGCCGTCGGCTGGAGCGGGACCAGGTCTCGCTGTCCGGCTACTGGGCGAGGGGCCGCACCGAGGACGTGTTCCAGGCGGAGAAGAAGCTGCCGGTCGGCCAGATCCTCTGAGCCGGACCCGCGAGCGGTGATCCTTCGGACTGCGCGGCGCTGAGCTGCTCGTCCCGAGATCGGGCACCGGTTCTCGGACGCGCCCGGGAGCCGTGCCGTCCCTCCGCGTCTCACGGCCGCTCCTCCCCGCCCCAGGGCATGGCCCCGGCCCGGGCCACGGGCTCCGTCTCCGTCTCCGTCTCCGTCTCCGTCTCCGTCTCCGTCTCCGTCCTTATGGTGTCGGACCCGGTGGGGATCATGAGACATGACCACCACCGCCGGCCGGCCGCGGAGCCCGGAGGAGGTCCTCGGGGAGGACACGGCCGTTGCCGACCGTGAGTACGCCGGTGCTGTGACGGAGCTGGTCGAGGACGCCCGGGCGGAGGCACGGGCTGCGGGCCGGCAGCTGCGGGTGATCCACCGGATGTGGCAGCTGCAGGAGCAGGCGCACGATCGGCGACGGGCGGCCCGGGCACGCTGGTCGAACGAGCGAGCCCGCAGTCGTGGGCAGCACGTCCCGGAACCGGAGAAGCGCACGGTGCTGGACGTGGCCGACGAGATCGGCCCGGCGCTGCGGCTGCCGGCGGGTACGGCGGTGCGCCGTGTGGAGAACGCGGTCCTGCTCGCCGAGAGCCTGCCCCGGGTCCTGCAGGCTCTCGAGTCCGGGGCGATCGCCCCGCGCCAGACCGAGGTGATCGTGGACCTGTGGCGGGACCTGGTGGGTGTGACCGGTCGGCCGCCCGAGCAGCGGCCGCTCGGCGAGGCCGTGTCCCGTGTCGTGGACGAGCTGCTGGAGAAGGCCCCGACGGCCACCGCGTCGCAGCTCCGGGCGCTGGCCCGGAGGCGGCGGGCCTGGTTGCTGGCCGGGTCTCAGGAGGACCGTCACCGGCTGGCCCGCCGGGGGCGCAGGGTGTGGATAGAACCCGAGGAGGACGGCATGGCGCGGCTGTGCGCGCTCCTGGACGCGGCCACCGCCCACGCGGTCCACGCCCGTCTCGCGTCCATCGCCGCCCGTGTGGATCCGCACAGCCCGTCGTCGGACTTGGCCGGGTCCGCGTGTGGCGGCCAGGGCGTCGCTGAGGGCCGGGGCCCGGACGACGACCGGAGCTGCTGGGAGGACGGGCCGCGCACGGCAGGGCAGCTGCGCGCGGACGTGCTCGCCGCACTGCTGCTGGACGGCGAGCCCGCCTGCATGCCGGAGCACCTGCGCGGGATCCGCGGGCAGGTCACGGTCACCGTTCCCGTGCTTTCGCTGCTGGAGCACAGCGCACAGACTCCCGACCGCGGATCCCCCGGCCGGTCGCCCGACGGAGACGGGCTTCCCGGAGGATCACCCGACGGAGGCGCGCTCCCCGGCAGATCACCCGGCGGACACGCGGTCCCCGGTGAATCATCCAACGGAGACGGGCTCCCCGGCCGATCATGCAGCGCCGGCGGAGCCACCGGCCGCGGCGGGCCTGCTGGGAGCCCGGGCTGCGCGGAGCTGGCCGGCTACGGGCCGATCCCGGTGAGCGTGGCCGAGCGGATCGCCGCCGGCGCCGGGTCCTGGTCGAGGGTTCTGACACATCCGGTCACCGGCACCGTCCTGGACCACGACCGCACCACGTACGCCGTGCCGGCCGATCTCAAGCGCCGGCTGCGAGCGAGGGACGGCACCTGCCGGTTCCCCGGATGCCGGCGCCGTGCCGAGCGCTGCGACCTCGACCACACCGTGGCCTGGGTCGAGGGCGGGCCGACCGCCGCGGACAACCTCGCCCATCTGTGCCGTCACCACCACGTCCTCAAGCACCGGGACGGCCCGCTCGGGCGCTGGCGGGTCCAGCACCGCCGCCGGGAGTCCCCGGAGGGCGTCCTGGAATGGACCTCACCGGCAGGACGCGTCCACGTGACCTACCCCCAGCAGCACCACCACCCCGTGCTCTCGCCGCTGCGGATCGCCGACGACCTGCCCGTCGACGGCGGCCCCCCGGCAGAGCAGGCACCGGACGAGCCGTCACCGGCTGCGGTCCTGTGGACACCCCGCAGGACCGTGCCCTCCGGCGCCCGGCCTCACCAGGTCCGCCCCCACGGGGTCCGGCAGGACGACGACCCGCCTCCGTTCTGAGCCGCACCGACGATCCACCCCGGCGATACCCCGGCCCACAGCCCACCACAGTGCCGGCCCGGCCCACAGCGCCCTACGGTGCTGACACTGGTCAGCGTGTCAGCGGCGCCGGTTGCGCCGGGAACTGGTGCCGTTGAGGTGCCCCACGAAGGGCCGCATGAGGTACTTGCCGAGCACCACTCCGGAGGCCAGGGCCACGATGGAGGCCATCGCGTTGACGAGCCCCACGATCCCGGGGCCGTAGGTGTCCGTCTCCACGGTGATGGTGTACATGCCGCGGAAGATGGACAGCCCGGGCAGCAGGAAGGTCATCGCGGGGATCGCCAGGACCAGCTGGGGAATCCGGTGCCGGGCCGCCAGCACGGTCGCCACGCACCCGCTGGTGATCGCCGCGAGCGCCGTGTCCAGGCGGGAGCCCAGGCCGGCGGCCATGCCGGTGTGGTAGACCACGAGACCGCCGAGGGCGGCGGCCACGGTCGAGAGCACGTGACGGGGCTTGGCCTGCATCGTGACCGCGATGAGCCCGGTGGCGATCAGCATGAACACGGAGTTGGTCAGCGGGCCCACCGGGTCGAAGGCGCTCTGCGAGACGTCGACCCGGGGCATGCCGGCGTAGCCGGCCACGGAGATGCCGCCGGCGATGCCGGCCACGATGCCGAGGAACGCCATGGACGTGGAGAGCAGCCGCCCGGCCGCCGTGACGGGGAACCCGTTGATCGCGTCCTGCATGGTGGAGACCATGCGGGTGGTGGGCAGGAGCAGGATGATCCCGCCCGCGATGACCCGTGCCGGGGACAGGTCGACACCGGCCCAGGACATCAGCAGGGCCATCGTGGTGAGGATCCCCGACTGGGCGGCCATGGTGAAGAACTCGGGGATCCGCCAGACGCCCAGCCGGTGCGCCACGACCTGGTTGACGACCGAGGACAGACCGGCCACGAGCGCACCCAGCACTCCCCCGCCGATGCCGACGGTGATGGTCATCGCCGCGGCGGCCGTGGCGGCCCGCACCATCCACCGCGGATAGGGCTTGGGCTTGGCGTTGATCGCCTCCAGGCGCCGCTCCGCCTCCCCGCGGGGCATCTCACCGCCCGTGATGTCCGCGACCAGCTGGTGCGTCTCGGCCAGCCCCGCGTAGTTGTCCGTCCAGGAGCGCACGACCCGCATGACCGTGTGGCTGTTGGTGTCCGGGTCGTTGAAGACGTCCTCGCGGGTCCGGGTGTCCCCGCCGTCCGGCTGGTCGTCGGCGATGTAGTTGATCGTCACGGCCTGGTTGGTGATGTCCACCTCGACGTTCTCGACCCCGTAGGTGGCGCACACGGCGATGATGGCGTTCTCGACGTCGAGGGCGTCCGCGCCGTAGTGGAACATGGTCTCCGCGAGCCGCAGCGCAAAGTTGAGGGTGCGCCGAGCCTGCCGGCTGGTGGACTCCCCGAACCGGCGCAGATTGGCGAAGGGCGAGGCGTTGAGCCGTTCCACCACGCGCATGGGGGCGGTCGGGGCGGCCTCCCCCTGCAGGATGGAGCGCAGCCGGGCGCGCCCGCCCGGCCGGTCCCCCTGCGCCCGGGTGGACGGGTAGGCGCCCCGCTGCATCCGGTCGGAGCTCTTGCCGGGAGCCGGGAGCGGCCCGATCGTCGTCGTCTCCGGGCGGGAGACGGGGACCGTGTCGGTGCCGGTGCGGCGCCGCCGGCGCGCCGACGCCGGCAGGGGCACGGTCTCGGCGGCGGAGAGCAGCTCGCGGCGCTTCTCCGGCTCGGGGGTGTCCCCGTGCCGGCGGATCAGGCTCGTGCTGAGCACGGGCAGCGCCTGCGGGGCGTCGGGCACGATGTCGAGCACGGTGGTCCCGGCGCGGCGCCGGGCGTGCTGGGCCTGGTCCTCGGTGGGGCGCACCGCGGGCAGGCCCGCGCCGTGCCGGGCGACCGGGCGGGCGGCGCCCGTGAGCGTCGTGTCCCCGCCCGGACCGAAGGGCTCGACGACGTGGAGGTCGGGCTCCTCGGCACCGTCCGACGAGGGGTAGGCGGCGAACGGGCGCAGGGGGGCGCGCTGGTCGGTCACCACGCGGCGTTCCTCCTTCCGGGGCGCGGGGGCGGGGGCCCGGCGGGCGGTCGGGGTCGGGGTCGGATCAGTAGAAGGGCTGGCCCGTGCGGCGGACCCACAGCTGGCGCTGGACCTTCTCGGCCACGTTGGTCCACACCGCGTACTTGGCGGGGCTCAGGACCTGGTCGTGGACGCCCACGAAGTCGACCACGGTCTTGGTGAAGCTCGTCTTGAACAGCCCCAGACCGTAGTAGGGGTGCTCCTTGTTCTTGAGCTGGTCGCTCGGCGGGGTGCCGCAGAAGTCGTACTCGACGATCCCGTGCTCCCGCATGAGGTCCGTGATCGCGGTCCACTGCAGCAGGTGGGAGTCACCGTACTGGCGGCGCCGGGGCTTCGAGCCGCCGTCCTTGTAGGTGCCCTTGGTGCCGTAGGCGATGACGTAGGCGCCCACCGAGGGCTCGCCGTCCTCGTAGGTGAAGTACAGCCGCCCCTGGCCGGCCTGCTCGAACGCCGTCCAGAACTTCGCGTAGTACTCGTAGGAGCGCAGGTTCACGTTCGCGTCCCCCTGCCCCACGGTGTCCATGAGCGCGTACATCCGGCGCATGTTCTGCTCGGTCAGCTCGACCCGTTCGACGGTGCAGCCCTCGCGCAGGGCTCGCCGGACGGCGTTGCGCCCGCGGGAGTGCAGCGACTTCAGCACGGCCTCCTCGTCCCGGTCGGTGTCGAGGACCGCTGTGGAGTCGTTGGGCTGGATGTTGAAGGACTTCTTCAGCCCGGCCCGCGCGAGCACGCCGCGGGCGTAGTCGGAGTCCAGGACGTCCGGCTCGATCTTGATCGCGAAGACGTTCAGCCGCTGCTCGGCCACGAGCCGGGCACTGGCCGCGGCGATCCCGGGGATGTCGTCGACGGAGGCGACGTCCGGGCCCTTGATCATGTACCAGAGCTTGCCGAGGGCGGGCACCGCCTTCTCGAGGACGAGGTTGTAGGACGCCTGTCCGCCGTCGGCGGGCTCGTGCACGAGGTGCAGGGGCCGCCAGCCGTGGTCCGCCTTGACGTCCGCGAAGGACGCCGACTGCAGCAGGTTGCCGCCGTGCGGGTTCGCCGTGACCTGGGTGTCCCAGGCCTCGATCTCCTGGGCGGTGGCGAAGCGTGCGGTGAACTCTCGCAAGGCTCTCTCAATCGTCGGGGTCGTCGGGGCCGGCCGGCCGGGGGCGGCCGGCGGGCCGGTGCGCCGGCGGGGGCCGGCCCCGGTCAGTCTAACCGCGCGGGCCTGAGGGGCCTCTGAGCCGTGCCGCTCGGGCGCCGCGCCCCCGTTCCCGTCCCCGCGGCGGGCCCGGGACGGGACCGGGGCGGCACCGGGTGCCGCGCTGTGTATTCTGTTCAGGCGGTTCGCACCGGCAGGTCCGCGGCGCGCACCGGCAGGTCCGCTCCGATCCCCGGCGCGGTCCGGACCAGGGAGGTGGCGGGAGCCGTGGGTGGACCGGGCGGGCGCTGGAGCATCGCCCGCGCCGCGGTCCTCGTGACCGGACTGACCGCCGTCTCCACCGTGCTGGGCTTCGCCCGGGACGTCGTCGTCGGCGCCGTCTTCGGCGCGGGCGCCGAGCTCGACGCGTGGCTGGTGGCCCAGGGCGTGCTGAACGTCGTCCTCGGCCTGATCGCCTGGGCGATGGCGCGCTCCGTGACCCCCGTGACCTCGCGGGAGGCCGCCCGGGAGCGCGCCGACGGCACGGGGTGCCGCGGCCACCGCGGCTTCGAGGTCTCCCTCACCGTCACCGTGGTCGTCCTCGGCCTGGCCGCCGTGGTGACGGGGCTGCTCGCGGAACCGGTGACGGCCCTGCTCGCCCCCGGGTTCGACGACGCCCAGACCGCCACGGCCGCCTCGCTCACCCGGATCGTCCTCGTCGCGACGGTGCTCGTGGCCGGCACGGACCTGCTGGCCTCGCTCGTCCAGGCCCACGGCCGCTTCGCGTGGTCCTCCCTGCAGGGCGTCCCGTTCAACCTCGTCATGATCGCCGCGGCAGGTCTGTTCGGGCCCCGGTACGGCGTCTCGGCGCTCGCCGTGGGCTACGTGGTGGGCTCGGCGGCGCGGCTGCTGATGCAGGTGCCCCCCGTGCGGGCGCTCGGCTCCCGGCTCCGGCCCCGGTGGGACCTGCGGGACCCGGGCTTCCGGGAGATCGCCCGGCTCGTGCCGCCCATGCTGGTGGGCAACGCCGTGGTCAACATCAACACCCTCGTCGACCGGGCGGTGGGCTCCACCCTCGAGGACGGCACGATCACGGCGCTGACCTACGGCTGGCGCCTGGTCGACCTGCCGGAGACCCTCGTCATCGCGGCCCTGCTCGTCCCCCTGTACCCGGCCCTGGGCGCCTCCGCGGACGACCGGCCCGAGCTGCGCCGGCTCGTCGACCGCGGGCTGTCCGTGGTCGTCACCGTGCTCGCCCCGGTGTGCGCGGTGTTCGTGGTCGCGGCCGGACCCCTCGTCGCCACGGCCTTCGGGCACGGCGCGTTCGACGACGGGGACGTCGCGGCGACGGCCACCGCGGTCGCCTGGTACGCGCCGGCGCTGCTCGCGCTCGGCTTCCGCCAGGTCGTGGTCCGCGCGTCCTACGCCATCGGCGACTCCCGCGGGCCCGTGGTCGTGGCGGTGCTGGCGATGGTCGTCAACGTGGTCGGCGACGTCCTGCTGGCCCCGGTGCTGGGCCTCGCCGGCATCGCCGCGGCCACGACCGCGTCCCTGGTCGTGGCGGCGCTGCTCAACGCGTGGCTGCTGCACCGGCGGCACGCCGGGCTGGACGCCAGGGCGACGACGGCACTGGTGGCGCGGGCGCTCGTGCTGGCGGCCGTCGCCGGCGCCGCAGGGCTGGGTGCGCGGGAGGCGCTGGCGGAGCTGCCCTCGTTCGTGCTCGCGGCGCTCTGCGCCGCCGTGGTGGGCGGGACGTACCTGCTCGGGCTCGTCGTGCTGCGGGCTCCCGAGCGCCTGCTCGTGGGCGAGACGCTGCGGACGCTGCGCCGGAGGCGCTGACGCGGCGCCGCCCTACCCGGAGCGGGCGCCGTTCCTGAGCCGCCAGGTGGCCAGGTGCCACGTGGGTCCGGGATCGCGCAGGTCCCACACGCTGTGCTGGGCGCCGCGGCCCCAGCGGAGGGTGTCGGCGACGTCCGCGGCCAGACCGCCGCGGCGCTCCACGGAGGCCCGCCGCAGGTCCCCGGCGAGCCAGGCGTAGCGGACCCCGGGGCGGGCGTCCGGCAGCTCCGGCACGGGCGCGCCGAGCACCAGCCGGCCCCACGCGTCGGCCAGCCCGGGGCGGGCGGCCTCGGCCAGGGCCATCGAGCCGAAGAAGCGGCCGTTGAGGTCGATGAGCTGCGGGACGCCGTCGTCCCCGGTGAGGAACTGCAGCTCCACGAGGCCCCACCAGCCCAGGTCGCGCAGCAGCACCTCGGCGCGCGCCGCGAGCTCCTCGTCGACGGGCACCGTCTGCGCACGGGTCGAGACGCCGTTGGGCGTGGGCCACAGCCGGGAGGTGGTCTGCTGCACCCGGCCGCGCAGGCGGCCGTCGTGGTGGACCCCGATGAGGGCCCCGAGGGTGCCGCGCACGGGCACCTGCAGCACCGGCTCGGCACCGGCCTCGCGGATCCGCCGCACCTGTCCGGCGGCGGCGGGGGCGTCCGGGAAGAGCTTGGCCTCGATGCGGTGGGGCCGGGTCTGCCCGGGCGCCCAGTGCGCCCGGCACTTGACGACGAGCGGGCCGTCCCAGGCGGCGAGCGCCTCGTCCGTGGCCGCCAGCGTCCGGGGGGCGGCGAGGCCCGCCCGG
>NZ_PDDL01000065.1:0-21040 GCF_020833785.1 Kocuria sp. CCUG 69068 | reverse complement strand
CGCCCTGCGCCGCTCGCGGCGGGCGCTGCGCTCGCACGCCGGGCTGGTGGCGGCCGGGGCCGCGGCCGTGGCCGTCTATCCGCTGGCGTTCTACAGCTCGATGCACCTGGGCGGCGTCGCGATCGGCACGGTCGTCTCCCTGGCCTCCGCGCCGCTGGCCTCGGGCGTCCTGGAGCGCGTCCTCGAGCGCCGCCCCCTGAGCCGGTGGTGGATGACCGCCGCGCTCCTGGGCGTCCTCGGCAGCGGCCTGCTGTGCCTGTCGAGGGCCGGCGGGTCCGGGGCCTCGGCCGCGGACACCGCCGCCGGCATCGGGCTCGGACTGGTGGCCGGGGCGACGTACGCGCTCTACTCGTGGGTGGTGCACCGGCTGATGGGCCACGGGGTGGGGCGCGCGGCCTCGATGGGCGCCGTCTTCGGCGCCGGCGGGGCGCTCCTGCTCCCGGTCCTCGCCCTCACGGGGGCGCCCCTGCTGGCCTCGGGGCAGGCGTTCGCCGTGGCCGCGTACATGGCGCTGGTGCCGATGTTCCTCGGGTACTTCCTGTTCGGCGTGGGACTCGCCCGGGTGCGCCCGAGCACGGCGACGACCCTCACCCTGACCGAACCGGCCGTCGCGGCGGTCCTGGCCGTCGTCGTCGTCGGCGAACGGCTGACGGGCGCCGGCTGGACCGGGCTGGCGGTCCTCGCCGCCGCGCTCGTCGTCCTGGCCCTCGCCCCCACCAACGTGGTCGTGCACCGGCCGGGCGGTCCCGGCCGGACACCGGCCGCCCCGGCGGCCGCCCCAGCGCCGGCCGCCGTGACACCGCGCCCGGGGACTGACTAGGTTGGGGACGCCCCCGCACCGGAGCCGCCCGCACCGGACACCCCCGACGAAGCACCCGAGGAGCACCCCCATGACGCAGCAGGTCAGCCAGTCCCCCGCCACCGAGGAGGGCGAGTGGTGGCGCTCCGCGGTGATCTACCAGATCTATCCCCGGTCCTTCAACGACTCCGACGGTGACGGCCTGGGCGACCTGCCCGGGATCGTCGACCGGCTGGACTACCTCGCGGACCTCGGCGTGGACGCCCTGTGGCTGTCCCCGTTCTACGTCTCGCCGCAGCACGACGCCGGCTACGACGTCTCCGACTACCGGGACGTGGACCCCCGCTTCGGCACCCTGGAGGACTTCGACCGGATGCGCGCCCGGATGGCGGAGCTCGGGATGCGGCTGATCGTGGACCTGGTGCCCAACCACACCTCGAGCGAGCACGAGTGGTTCCGGGCCGCCGTGGCCGCCGGGCCCGGCAGCCCCGAGCGGGACCGGTACATGTTCCGGGACGGCCGGGGCGAGCACGGGGAGCTGCCGCCGAACAACTGGCGCTCCGTGTTCGGCGGCGAGGCCTGGACCCGGCTGCCGGACGGGCAGTGGTACCTGCACCTGTTCGACAGCACCCAGCCGGACCTCAACTGGGAGAACCCGGAGGTGTGGGAGGAGTTCCGCTCCGTCCTGCGCTTCTGGCTGGACCGGGGCGCGGACGGCTTCCGCGTGGACGTGGCCCACGGCCTCGTGAAGGCCGAGGGGCTGCCGGACTGGGACCACCAGGTGCACATGGTCGAGGGCGAGCACGACGCGCGGGAGCACGACGCCCCGGACACCCCGCTGAGCACCGGCAGCCCCTACTTCGACCAGGACGGCGTGCACGAGGTCTACCGCGACTGGCACCGGGTGCTCGCCGAGTACGACGGCGACCGGATGCTGGTGGCCGAGGCGTGGGTCGAGCCGGCGCACCGGCTGGCGATGTACGTCCGCTCCGACGAGATGCACCAGGCGTTCAACTTCGACTTCCTGGTGGCCGGGTGGGACTGGGCCCGGATGTCCCGGGCCATCGAGGACTCCCTGGCGGAGTCGGCGAACGTCGGCGCGCCCACCACGTGGGTGCTGTCCAACCACGACACCGTCCGGCACGTCTCCCGCTTCGGGCTCACGGATCCCATCGCCTACCCCAAGGGGATCGACGCGGACGGCGAGCAGCCGGACCACGAGCAGGGCCTCGCCCGCGGCCGCGCCGCCGCGCTGGTGGAGCTGGCCCTGCCCGGCTCCGCCTACCTGTACCAGGGGGACGAGCTGGGCCTGCCCGACCACACGCGCCTGCCCGCCGAGCTGCGCCAGGACCCGGCGTTCGCCCGGACCGGGGGCGAGGAGATCGGCCGCGACGGCTGCCGGGTCCCGCTGCCCTGGGCCGCGGGAGAGCCCGGCCACGGCTTCGGGGCCGACCCGTGGCTGCCGCAGCCCGAGGAGTTCGCGCAGCTCGCGGCGGACCGGCAGGTGGGGGTCCCCGACTCCACGCACACGGTGTACCGCACGGCGCTGCGGGTGCGCCGGGAGCTCGGTCTCGGCCGCGGCTCCTTCGCGTGGCACGCGAGCCACGACGCCGCGACGGGCCTGCTGTCCTTCGTGAACACCACCGGCGCCGGGGAGCGGGTCCTCGTGGCGGCGAACCTGGGCGGCGCCCCGGTCCCCCTGCCCGCCGGAGAGCCGCTCGTGCTCAGCAGCCGGGACGCCGTGCAGGACGGCGTCCTGCGGCCCGAGCGGGCCGTGTGGTGGCGTCTGGCCCCCTGAGCCGTCCTGCCGGCCCTCGGGGCCCCGGCCTCGGGGGCCCCGGCCTCGGAGATCCCGGCGGTCCTGGCGCACGGCGTGCGGCGCCGCACGCCGGCACGCCGCGGACGACCGCTCGTCGCGGACGCCCGGTCCGGCGCGCCGGTCAGTGGCTGGTGCGCCCCCGGCCCGACACGAGCACCGGCGCCACCAGCCGGTCCGCGAGCACGCCGGTGACCACGGAGTACCCCGCCTTGTGCAGGACGTCCACGGCCTGCTCGCCGGCCGGCCAGGTCGACGGCGGGGCCCCGACCCCCGTCGCGTTCTCCACGGTCTGGTCGAAGGCCAGCCGCACCACCGTGTGCCAGGCGTTCGCGCGCGGACCCCGGATGCCGGTCACGGCCCACACGCCGCGCAGGGCGCCGAGGGCGGCGCCCGTGCCGTAGTGCATGGCGGAGTTCCAGCCCGTGGGCTGCTCGCGGTCCCCGGGGTGGCGCCCCAGCAGGGTGAGCAGGGCGCGCGCGGGGACGTAGGAGTCCGGCCGGTGGGTCAGCGCCTGCTCCGCCTTCTCCCCCAGCACCATCAGAGCGGCCCCCGCGATCCCCGCCGCGGCGCCGGTCGCCGCGGCCCGTCCGAGCGCGCTCGTCCGCGCGGGGCCGGTCACGGCCGCCCCTGCTCGTCGCCGGGCCGCTCGGCGCCCAGTCCCTGCTGCTCCAGGTCGCGGTCGAGCTCGGCGCCGGGCTCGACGACCACGCCGTCCTCGCGCTGGTCGTCGACCGGCCCGTGCCCCGGTTCCTGCTCGCGTCGGTGCTCGGTCATGTCGGCTCCTCCCGTCGGGGCCACCCGGGCCGGGCGACCTGCCCCCCAGTCTAGACAGGCTGCTGATCAGTTCGAGGGGGTGGGCTCCGCGCACGCCCGGCGGAGCCAGTCGCCGACCGGCGCGAGCGTCCGCTGCAGATCGGCCAGCTCGGCGGGCTGCACGGACGAGCCCGCGGCGTCCAGGGCGGCCACGGCGTCCTCGAACGCGGGGCGCAGCTCGGCGGGCAGCCGGGAGGTGAGGTCCCGCACGGAGGCAGCCGCCCCCTGGGGGCGGAAGTGGGGGTCCGGCTCGTCGCCGGACAGCGGCACGAGGGTCAGCGCCGTGTAGGCGCTCGCCACGTCGAAGCAGGCCTCCGGTTCCGCGGTGGGCCCGGCCGGCACCGGGGCGGGCGAGCCCGCGGTCGGCTCGAGGACGAGCCCGGAGGACTGCGGGCCGGCGCCGCAGCCAGTGAGCGCCAGCAGGCTCAGGGCGGTCAGCGCGGCCGCTGCTGCCCCGCGGGGGCTCGGGCGACGGGGATACCGGGTCACGGCTCCCAGGGTAGGGAGCGAACCTCCGTGTCCGCTGGCAGCGGGCGGCAGGGCCCCCGGCACGAAGAAACCGCCGGCCCCTCGAGGGGACCGGCGGTTTCCGCGGTGGCTCCGACCGGCGTCGATCCGGTGACCTTACGATTTTCAGTCGTACGCTCTACCAACTGAGCTACAGAGCCCCGGCACATCCGCAGCGGATATGCCGCGACGGCGCCGCATCGACTCGATGAACGCCGTCTGAGCGACCCTGACGGGACTTGAACCCGCGACCTCCGCCGTGACAGGGCGGCACGCTAACCAGCTGCGCTACAGGGCCTTGCTGTTTCCAACGAGGACTGATCTTACCAGCATTCCTCGCCGGTTGTGCAAATCGGTGGGCGGACCCTCCGATCGCGTACCCCCAACGGGATTCGAACCCGTGTCGCCGCCGTGAAAGGGCGGTGTCCTAGGCCACTAGACGATGGGGGCCGGACACCCGCGTCGACGACCACGACCTCGGCGACCGAGGACCGTGACACGGGAGAAACCGAGTACAGCTTAGAGGCTCGCGCGGATCCCGCACAATTCCCGCACTGCCCCCGGGGACCCAGCCGGCGCCCGGGCTCGTGGGGTAGGAAGGAGAGCGTGATCGAGATGACCCGCGAGGAGTTCGACGGCGCCGTCGACGACGCCATCGACCTGATCCCGGACGCCCTGTTCCGGGCGATGGACAACGTGGTGATCCTGGTCGAGGAGGAGCCGCCGGAGCACTCCCCCGGGCTGCTCGGCCTCTACGAGGGCGTGCCCCTGACCGCCCGGGACGGCGGGTGGGGCGCCGGCTCCCTGCCGGACCGGATCTTCGTCTACCGGGGTCCGCTGCAGCGCATGTGCGCGGAGCGCGAGGAGCTCGTGGAGGAGATCACGGTGACCGTCATCCACGAGGTCGCCCACCACTTCGGCATCGACGACGAGCGCCTGCACGAACTGGGGTGGGGCTGAGCCGGCCCGCTCAGGCGTCCCAGGGGCGGATGTCGTCGGAGTCGAAGTCCTTGCGGGTCTCGATCCGCTCGTCGTAGCGGTCCGGGACGATCAGCACGGGTCCCGCGGCGTTGTGCAGCACGCCCTGCGAGGTGGAGCCCAGGAGCATCCCCGCGAAGCCGCCCCGGCCGCGCGTGCCCATCACCACGAGCCCGTTGCGCCGGGTCTGCTCGACCAGCACCTGCACCGGCGCGCCGTCCGCGAGCTCCGAGCCGATCTGCAGGTCGGGGAACCAGCTCTCGAGCCAGGCGACGCCGCCGTTGAGCGCCCGCGCGACGTCGTCGTACATCACCTCGAAGTCCACCGCCGTGGGCATCCACGCGAGCGCCCCGCTCACGGGCGGGAGCGCGCACAGCACCGTCAGGGGCACGCCGAGCAGGCGCGCCTCCTCCGCGGCGTAGAGCATGGCCGCCCGGGCCTGGGTGGAGCCGTCCGACCCGACGACCACGCGGTCCACGAGGGCCCGGGTGCTCGTGAGCTCCTCCGCGCCCAGGTGCTGCTGCGCCCACGGCAGGGGGACCACGCCCGTGGGGCACTTCGAGTGCGCCGGCACCGCCGTGGAGACCGTGCCGAGCAGCCGGCCCAGCAGACCGCCCCGGCCGCGGGAGCCGAGGACCAGCAGCTCCGCCGTGCGGCTCAGCTCGAGCAGGGCCCCGGAGGGGTCCCCGGTCTCGACGGTCGCCCGCAGCTCGACCCCCACGTCACGGACCTGGTCCGCCGCGTGGTTCAGCAGCTCCTCGACGCCCTGGGTGAGGGCGGCCTCGTCCACGGTGGCGTAGCCGGTGTCGAACCCAGAGCCGGAGAACACGGGCAGGCTGTACGCGGTGACCAGCCGCACCGGACGACCGCGGCGGCGGGCCTCCCGGGCCGCCCACCGCAGCGCCCCGAGGCTCTGCTCGGAGCTGTCGATGCCCACGACGATCTCCCCCGTGGCGTCGAGGGACCGGCTCTGCCCGCCGCCCGAGGGGACGCGGTCGCGCACCGCCTCCTCGCCCAGCGTGGTCTCGTGGGGCTCCTCGCGCTCCCGGTCCGGGGACGGGTGATCGGTCATGGTGCTGCCTCCTGTGCGCGTCCTCGGTCCGCGGTGCTCCGGATCCCGCCGCGGGCTTCGCCTCCGATGGTACGCGCGGCGGGGCCGCAGGACGGGGTCGTCGAGGGCGCCGGAGCGCCCTCGGGATGACATGATGAGGGCGCACTGTGCACCTGCCTGCGAGGAAGGACGGTCCCGCCGATGAGCGAGGTCTCGCTGCCCGACGCCCTGCCCGGCGAGACCGGGACGAGAGAGTGGGCCACGTGGGGCAGGACGCACTCCGTCACCCCCCGGCACGTGCTGCGCCCCACCTCGGTCCCGGAGCTCGCGGAGGGCGTCGCCGCCGCCGTGTGCCGCGGACTGGGCGTGCGCGCGGTGGGCTCCGGGTGCAGCTTCTCGGCGCTGCCCCTGGCCCCCGACGTCATGGTCGACCTCTCCGGGCTGTCCGGGCTGCCGGCCGTCGACCGGGAGAACCAGCGGGTCACGGTCCTCGCGGGCACCACGATCCGTGACCTGAACCAGGAGCTGGACGCCCACGGGCTGGCCGTGACCAACCTGCCGGACAGCGACTGGCAGACGGTCGCCGGCGCCGTCTCGACCGGCACCCACGGGACCGGCCTGGCCTTCGGCTCCCTCTCCCAGCAGGTGGTGGCCCTGAGCCTGGTCACGGCCGACGGCGAGCTGGTGGAGTGCTCCGCCGAGCAGCGCCCCGAGCTGTTCCAGGCCGCGCGCGTGGGCCTGGGCGCCATGGGGGTCCTCGCGAGCGTCACCCTGGTGTGCGAGCCGACGTTCCGGCTGCACGCGGCGGAGCTCAAGGAGCCCCTCGGCCAGCTGGTGGACACCCTGGGCAGCCGGATGGCCGGGGCCGACCACTTCGAGTTCTTCTGGACGCCGGGCACCGCCACCGCCCAGACCCGGATCCTCACGCGCCTGCACAAGCTCCCGGACTCCTACACCCGGCCCGGCTCCCCCGTGGCCCGCACCGTGCGCCGGCTCGACGACGCCCTGCTGCGCAACACCCTCACCGCGGGGCTCAACCAGCTGGCCACGGCCCTGCCGCGCTCCACGCCGGGGCTCAACCGGCTCGACGCCCTCACGAACAGCCCGCGGCAGTACAGCGACCTGTCCTTCCGGGTGTTCACCGTGCCGCGCCGGACCCGGTTCGTCTCCTCCGAGTACGCCCTGCCGGTCGAGGAGCTCGTCGTGGCCTTCCGGGAGCTGCAGACGCTCATCGAGCGGCGCGACTACTCGTTCTCGCTCCCGGTGGACGTGCGCTGCGCCGCGGCCGAGGACGCCTGGCTCGCCCCCGCCCACGGCCGGGAGACCGGCTGGATCGCGCTGCGGCAGTACTGGCGCCGGTACGACCCGAAGGTGTTCGCCGCGGCCGAGGAGATCTTCGTGGCCCACGGCGGCCGCCCCCACTGGGGCACCGTGCACACGCAGGACGCCGAGTACCTGCGCTCCGTGTACCCGCGGTTCCAGGACTTCCTCGACGCCCGGGCGTCCGTGGACCCGGACGGGGTGTTCCTCAACGACCACGTCCGCGGGCTGCTGGGCCTGTAGGCCCGGAGTCCGGCAACGCGAGGGGTCCGGCAACGCGAGGGGCCGCGTCCGGCAGGACGCGGCCCCTCGCGGCACGGCGGCGCGGTGCCGCGGTGCGGTGCTGCGGCTCAGACGGGCGAGGAGACCGGCTCCGCCACGCCCTCGCGGGAGACGCTGACCATCTCCTCGCGCTCGACCACCTTGACGCGCTCGCGCGGGTTGCCCTCGGCGTCGTGCGAGGACTGGCCGAGGCCTTGCTCGTACTCGTCGAGGGCCAGCCACCCCTCCCAGGTGGTGTACTCGACGCCGCGGGCCTCGAGCACGTCGTTGACGGACCCGGGGTCCGGGCGGGTGGCGCCCGGCAGCACGGCGCGGTCCTCCAGGAGGTGGGTGACCGTCTCGAGGGCGTCGGACTTGGTGGCGCCGATCAGCCCGACCGGGCCGCGCTTGATCCACCCGGTCGCGTAGAGGCCGTGCAGCACGGTCCCGTCCTCGGCCAGCACGCGGCCCTCGGCGTTGGGGATCACGCCGCGGCCGTCGTCGAACGGCAGCTCGGGCAGGCGGGAGCCGAGGTAGCCCACCGCGTGGTAGACGGCCTGCACCGGGTAGTCGACGTACTCGCCGGTCCCGGACACGGAGCCGTCGCCGTTGAGGCGCGTCCGCTCCATGCGCAGCCCCGTGACCCGGCCGTCCTCCCCCAGCACCTCGCGGGGACTCTGCAGGAAGTGCAGGTGCAGCCGGCGGGAGGCGGTCTTCGGGGAGTCGTCGGCCCGCCACTTCTCGAGGGTCTTGACCATGACCTTGACCTGGTTGTTCTCGGCGATCGTCAGCTCGGAGCCCTCGTCGTACTGGAAGTCCTCGTCGTAGACGACGATGTCGACGTCCCGCGACTTGGCGAGCTCGCGCAGCTCGAGGGGGGTGAACTTCACCTGGGCGGGGCCGCGGCGGCCGAAGATGTGCACGTCCGTGACCGGGGACGCCTTGAGCCCCTGGTAGACGTTGCCGGGGATCTCGGTGAGGAGCATGTCGTCGGCGTGCTTGGACAGCACGCGGGCGACGTCGAGGGCCACGTTGCCGTTGCCGATGACCGCGATCTCGCGGGCCTCGAGCGGCCAGGTGCGCGGGAAGTCCGGGTGGCCGTCGTACCAGGCCACGAACTCGGCGGCCCCGTGCACGCCCCGGAGGTCGTTGCCGGGGATGTTCAGCGGGGCGTCGTAGACGGCTCCGGTGGCGAAGATCACGGCGTCGTAGTGGGCGCCGAAGTCGGCGAGGGTCAGGTCCCGGCCGAACTCCACGTTGCCGAAGAAGCGGATGTCGCCGCGCCCCAGGATGGCGCGCAGCGCGGTGATGATGCCCTTGATCCGGGGGTGGTCGGGGGCCACGCCGTAGCGGATGAGGCCGAACGGGGTCGGGTAGCGGTCGAACAGGTCGATGCTGACCTCGAGCTCCCCGTTCTTCACGGGCTCGGACTTGGTGAGCATGTCCGCGGCGTAGATGCCGGCCGGACCGGCGCCGATGATGGCGACGCGCAGGGGGCGGGTGGTGGTGTCAGCCACGTGGCTTCCTTTCGATTGCGCGCACGGCGTCCGCCGCGCGCATCGTAGACCGGGTACAAGGGTAGTGAATCCGGCGCAGAATCTCCTGGGTGCGGAGACTCACGAGCGGTGGCCGAGCAGCCCTCGCCCGCGCAGCAGGCGCCGTTCCACGGGGTTGAAAAAGAGCAGCTCCACGAGGATGCCCACGACGAGGATCGACAGCACGGCGACCATCACCACCGCCATGTTGGAGACCGTCCGCCCCTGCTCCAGCAGGGAGCCGAGGCCGAACCCGATGGAGCCGCCGATCGCGATGAGCTCGGCGCCCATGAGCGAGCGCCAGGAGAAGGCCCACCCCTGCTTGAGCCCGGCGAGGTACCCGGGCAGGGCGGCGGGGAGCACGACCTTGCTGGCCATGGTCCACCCCCGGGCGCCGAGCACGTGCCCGGCGCGGCGCAGCTGCGGCGGGATCTGGTCCACGCCCGCGAGCATGCCGTTGATGATGGAGGGGATGGCGCCCATGAGCACCACGAAGTACACCGTGGCGTCGGACAGGCCGAACCAGATGATCGCGGCGGGCACCCAGGCGATCGAGGGCAGCACCTGCAGCCCGGAGATGATCGGGCCCACGGCGTTGCGCAGCCCACGCCACTGGGCGATGAGCAGCCCCAGCGGCGTGGCGACCGCCGCCGCCACCAGGAAGCCGCTGATCCCCCGCCACAGGCTCGTTCCCAGGGCGCCCAGCACGGTGCCGTCGCCGACCAGCGCGCCGAACTGCCGCGCGACGTCCAGCGGGCCGGGCACGACGTCGGGGCGGGTGCCCAGGAGCGCGACGAGCAGCTGCCACAGCAGCAGGCCGGCCACCAGGGCGACCAGGGGCGGGGCGACCTTGGTGCGCAGCACTTCGCCCACCGAGGTCTTCCGGGTGCGCTCGGTCTGCAGCGCGTCGAGCCCGGCGAGCTCCTCACCGGTCCCGGCCGGGTCGCCGGACCGGTCCGGGGCGGGCCCGGGGACGGCCCGTTCCGCGCCGCGGCGGGGTGCCGGGGGCGCGGGCGCCACCGGCGGCGCGGCCGGGACGCCGGGCAGGGCGGTGTCATTTCGCATGGCGGCTGATCTCCTCGCGCAGACGTGCGGTGATGGTGCGGGTCAGCTCGCCGAGGGTGTCGTCGAGCGACTGCGCGCTGCCCTCGAAGCCGTAGGACTCGGGGTCCTTCCACGGGCGGGTGTCCCACTCCTGGACCACCTGACCGGGGCGGGAGGACATCAGCAGCACCCGCTGGCCCAGCCGCACGGCCTCGGCGACGTTGTGCGTGATGAACACGATCGTCCGGCCGGTGGTGCGCCAGACGCGCAGCAGCTCCTCGTGCAGCAGGTCCCGGGTGATGGCGTCGAGCGCGGAGAACGGCTCGTCCATGAGCAGGACCTCCCGGTCCTGGGCCAGGGCCCGGGCCAGGGCCACCCGCTGGCGCATCCCCCCGGAGAGCTCGTGCGGGCGCTTGTCCGCCGCGTGCGGCAGCCGGACCAGCTCGAGCAGCTCCCCGGCCTGGTCCCGCCGCCGGGCGGTGGGGACCCCGCGCAGCTCGAGAGCCAGCTCGACGTTGCGCCGCGCCGTGAGCCAGGGGAACAGCGCGGCGTCCTGGAACATCAGGGCCGCGCCCTCCGCGGGGACCGTCACGGAGCCCTCCGTCGGCTCCTCGAGGCCCGCGACGATGTTCAGCAGGGTGGACTTCCCGCAGCCGGAGGCGCCGAGCAGCGCGACGAACTGCCCGCGCTCCACGTCGAGGTCCACGTCCTGCAGGACGGGGCCGTCCTCGGGGGCGAAGCTCTTGCCGAGGCCGCGGAGCCGGATCGCGGTGGTGGTGCTCATGCGCCCCCCTCCGAGCCGGCGCGGACCCGGTCCAGGACCGTGGTGTCCACGAGCCCCTCGAGCGGGGCCTCCTCCGTGGTCCCCGCCGCCACGCCGTCGGCGAGCAGCTGCGGGTAGGTGTCCGCGAGGGGGTCGGTGGTCCACTCGACGGCCTCGAGCGCACCCGCGACCGTCGCCTCGGGCAGCGTCTCGGTCTGCGCGCTCTCCAGGCCCTCGTTCAGGGTGGAGGCCAGCAGCTCGGGCTCCGCCTCGTGCTCGTGCAGCCAGTCCACGGACCGCTGCAGACCGCGCACGAGCTCCTCGACGGTCTCCGGGTGGCGCTCGAGGTAGTCCTTGCGCACCACCAGGACGGTCGTGGGATAGCGCCCGTCCGCCCAGAGGTCCCGCTCGTCCACGAGGACCCGGGCGCCGTCCTGGACGGCACGGGTGGCCCAGGGCTGGGGCAGCCAGGCGCCGTCCACGCGGCCCTGCCGGAGCATCGAGATGGTCTGGCCGTTGGCCATGGGCGTGATCGCCACGGCGCGGTCCCCCTCGCCGTCGGCGTCGTACTCCTGCTCGGCGAGCCAGGTGCGCAGGGCCACGTCCTGGGTGCCGCCGAACTCGGGACTCGCCACGGTGCGCCCGGCCAGGTCCTCCGGGCCCGTGACGGCGGGGCGCACCACGAACTGCGCGCCGCCGGAGGCGGCGCCCGCGACCACGGCCAGCGAGCGGCCCTGGGAGCGGACGAAGGAGTTGATCGCCGGGTTGGGGCCCACGAACGCGGCGTCGATCGACCCGGCGTTCATGGCCTCCACCGCTGTGGGGCCGCTGTTGAAGACCTGCGCGGACAGCGCGGTGTCCCCCAGCTCCTGGGCGAAGTAGTCGTTCTCCAGTCCGACGAGGGCGGGGCCGTGCGTGAGGTTGCCGAAGTAGCCCAGCCGCAGCTCGGCTGCGTCCGAGGTCTCGACCGCGTCCGCCTCCCAGGCCGCGAGCGTCCCGTTGTCGCGCAGCGCGGTGGCGGCGACCGTCAGGGCGGCCAGTAGCGCCAGCGCGGTCAGCACCAGCGGCCATCCCCGGCGGCGGCGGCCCGAGGCGGCGCGCCCTCCGTCACCGGCGGTCACCGTGACGAGGGCGGGCGGCTGCTGCCCGCCCACCTCAGGCGTCCTGCACGAGCCCGGCGGCGAGCGTGTTGCCCGTGGCCGGGTCCACGACCAGGAAGGCGCCGGTGCGCCGCAGCCGGTCGTAGGGGTCGACGGGCAGCGGGGAGGCCAGCCGCAGCCGGACCCGCCCGATGTCGTTGAGCTCGAGGGTGCCGGCGTCCCGCAGCACCAGCTCCTCGAGGTCCAGCCGCCCCTCGAGCTCGACGACCATGGCCTGGACCGTGGCGGCGCCGTGCTTGACGAGCACGCGCGCGCGGGGCTGCAGGGGCCGCTCGCCGAGCCAGGCCACGGAGGCAACGAGGTCCCGGACGGGCTCCGGCAGCTCGTCGTCGGCGCTCGCGACGAGGTCGCCGCGGGCGATGTCGATGTCGTCGGCCAACCGCAGCGTCACGGACAGCGGCGCCGCGGCCTCCGTGAGCTGCTCGCCGGGCAGGGGCGCTCCGGGGGCGGGCGCGGTGCCCGCCACGTCGATGCCGGTGACCGTGGTGCGCCGGCCCGCGGGCAGGACCACGACCTCGTCCCCGACCGCCACGGTGCCCGAGGCGATCTGGCCCGCGTAGCCGCGGTAGTCCCGCAGCCGCTCGGCGTCCGCGCCCGGGGCCGTGCCGCCCTGGGGGCGGATGACGTACTGGACGGGGAAGCGGAAGGGGCGGGCGGTGCCGCGGCCGGACTCGTCCACCGTGGGCAGCTCCTCGAGCACCCGCAGCAGCGGCCGCCCGGAGTACCAGGGGGTCCGCGCGGAGGGCTCCACCACGTTGTCGCCCTCGAGGGCGGAGACGGGCACCACGTGCACGTCCTCGACCCCCAGCCGGGCGGCGATGCCCGTGGCGTCCGCCGCGACCCGGTCGAAGACCTCCTGGTCGTAGTCGACGAGGTCGATCTTGTTCACGGCGACCACCACGTGCGGCACGCGCAGCAGGGACACGACGGCCAGGTGCCGCCGGGTCTGCTCGACCACGCCGTGCCGGGCGTCCACGAGGAGCACGACGGCGTCGGCCGTCGAGGCGCCCGTGACCGTGTTCTTCGTGTACTGCACGTGGCCGGGGCAGTCCGCGAGGATGAAGGAGCGGCGGTCCGTGGCGAAGTAGCGGTAGGCCACGTCGATCGTGATCCCCTGCTCCCGCTCGGCGCGCAGGCCGTCGGTGAGCAGGGCGAGGTCGAGCCGGCCCGTGCCGCCGCCGAAGCCGCGCTCGGCGGAGGTCCGGCCCACGGCCTCGAGCTGGTCGGCGAGGATCGCCTTGGCGTCGTGCAGCAGCCGGCCCACCAGGGTGGACTTGCCGTCGTCGACGGAGCCGGCGGTCGCGAAGCGGAACAGCGAGCCGGGATCGATCGTGGGGACCTGCTCGGCCGCGGGGGCGTGCCCGGTCACGGTGCTGGGGGAAGTCATGTCTAGAAGTACCCGTCCTTCTTGCGGTCCTCCATGGCGGCCTCGGAGATCCTGTCGTCCGCGCGGGTGGCCCCGCGCTCGGTGAGCGTGGACACGGCGACCTCGGCCACCACGTCGGCCACGGTGCGCGCCCCGGAGAGCACGGCGCCGGTGCAGGACATGTCCCCCACGGTGCGGTAGCGCACGGTCTGCCGCTCCACGGCCTCGGCCCCGGCCGGCGCCGAGAACTCGCCCACGGCCATCCACATCCCGTCGCGGCGGAAGACGTCCCGCTCGTGGGCGTAGTAGATGGGCGGCAGCTCGATGTTCTCGCGCTCGATGTAGCGCCAGATGTCCAGCTCGGTCCAGTTGCTGATGGGGAACGCCCGCACGTGCTGGCCGGGGGTGTGCCGGCCGTTGTAGAGGTTCCACAGCTCGGGGCGCTGGTTGCGGGGGTCCCACTGGCCGAACTCGTCGCGCAGGGACAGGATCCGCTCCTTCGCGCGGGCCTTGTCCTCGTCGCGGCGGCCGCCGCCGAACACGGCGTCGAACCGGTGCTCCGCGATGGCGTCCAGCAGCGGGAGGGTCTGCAGCGGGTTGCGGGTGCCGTCGGCGCGCTCGAGCAGCCGGCCGTCGTCGAGGTAGTCCTGCACGCTCGCCACGACCAGCCGCAGGCCGAGCCGCTCCACGGTGCGGTCCCGGAACTCCAGCACCTCCGGGAAGTTGTGGCCCGTGTCCACGTGCAGCACGGGGAAGGGGATCCGGCCGGGCCAGAAGGCCTTGGCGGCCAGGTGCAGCATGACCACCGAGTCCTTGCCGCCGGAGAACAGCATGGCCGGGCGGTCGAACTCCGCCACGACCTCGCGCAGGATGTGGATGGACTCGGCCTCGAGCGCGTCGAGGCTGCTGTGCACGCCGGCCTCCGCGGGGGCCGGGGCGGTGGTGGGGGTGGTCACGTTCGCCTCCGTCGTGGTGGGTGCGCTCACAGGTGGATACCGCACTCGATCTTGTCCTGGCCGGCCCAGCGGCCCGCGCGCGGGTCCTCGCCCGGGGCGGTGGGCCGCGTGCAGGGGGCGCAGCCGATGGAGAGGTAGCCCTCCGCCATCAGCGGGTTCGTCGGCACGCCGTGGTCCTGCGACCACTCGACGAGGTCGTCGAGGCTCCAGCGCACCATGGGGTTGACCTTGACGAGCTTGTGGGTCTCGTCGAAGGTCACCATCGGGGCGTTGGTGCGGGTCCAGGACTCGTCCCGGCGCACGCCGGTGAACCACACCTCGTAGCCCTCCAGGGACTTCTTGAGCGGGGCCACCTTGCGGATCGCGCAGCACAGGCCGGGGTCGCGGGCGAAGAGGTCCTTGCCGTGCTTCTCGTCCTGCTCGGCCACGGTCAGCTCCGGGAGGGCGTCGACCACGGTGATGTCGAGCATGTGCGCCACGGCGTCCCGGGTGCCGATGGTCTCCGGGAAGTGGTAGCCGGTCTCGAGGAACAGCACGTCCACGCCGGGCAGCTGCTCGGCGACCAGGGCCGGGAGCACGGCGTCGGCCATCGAGCAGGCCACGGTGACGCTGCGCAGGTCGAAGTTCTCCGCGACCCAGCGGATGGCCTCCTCCGTGGAGGCCTCCCCCTCGGCCGGGACCCGGCCCTCGGCGTCCAGCTCGGCGTGCAGCGCGGCGGCGCCGGCCGCCGCCAGGTCGCGCAGCTGCTGCTCGTCCCGCAGCGCGGGGCGGGTGCCCGTGTCCGTGCCGGTCATGCCAGTTCACTCTCCTCGACCCGGTGGGTCCACTCGGCGAAGCTCTCGTCCTCGGTGCGCTGGGCCAGGAAGCGCCGGACCAGCCGCTCCACGTAGTCGGCGAGGTCGTCCTGGAAGACCTTCAGCCCGCGCACGGTCCGGCCCAGGCCGGCCTCCGCACGGTCGTCCGCGGCGAGCCCACCGCCCAGGTGGACCTGGTAGCCGGGCTTCTGCCCGCCGTCCTCGGTGGGCAGCAGCTGGCCCTTGAGCCCGATGTCCGCGGTCTGGATGCGGGCGCACGAGTTGGGGCAGCCGTTGACGTGCATCGAGATGGGGTGGGGTAGCTCCACGCCGTCGAGCCGCCGTTCGAGCTCGTCGATGGTGTCCGAGGCGGTCTGCTTGGTCTCGACGATCGCGAGCTTGCAGTACTCGATGCCGGTGCACGCCACGGTCGAGCGGCGGAACGCGGAGGGCCGCGCCTGCAGGTCCAGGGCGTCGAGGTCGGCGACGGCGTTCTCGACGTCGGCCTCCTCGATGTCGAGCAGCACGAGCTTCTGGTGCGGGGTGGTGCGCAGCCGGTCGGAGCCGTACTTCGCCATCACGTCGGCGAGGGCCAGCAGCTTCGCCCCGGAGACGCGGCCCACGCGCGGGGCCACGCCGATGTAGAACCGGCCGTCCTTCTGCCGGTGCACGCCGATGTGGTCGCCGGGGACGGCCGCCTTCTCCGGCGCGGGGCCGTCCGCGAGCGCGTAGCCGAGGTACTCGTCCTGGAGCACCTGCCGGAACTTCTCCGGGCCCCAGTCCTGGACCAGGAACTTCAGCCGGGCGCGGTTGCGCAGCCGCCGGTAGCCGTAGTCGCGGAAGATGCTCGTGACGCCCTTCCACACCTCGGGGGCCTGCTCCTCGGTCACGAACGCGCCGAGGCGCTTGCCGAGGAACGGCACCACGGACAGGGCGCCGCCGACCCACAGGTCGTAGCCGGGGCCGAGCTCGGGGTGGACCACGCCCACGAGGGCGCAGTCGTTGATTTCGTGCACCACGTCCAGGGACGGGTGGCCGGTGATCGCGGTCTTGTACTTGCGCGGCAGGTTGGAGAACTCCGGGGAGCCGATCCAGGTGGACTTGATCCGCTCGATCACCGGGGTGGGGTCGATGATCTCGTCCTCGGCGATCCCGGCGAGCGGGGAGCCCAGGATCACGCGCGGCACGTCCCCGCAGGCCTCGACGGTGTCCAGTCCCGCGTCCTCGAGCCGGCGCCAGATCTCGGGGACGTCCTCCACCCGGATCCAGTGGTACTGGATGTTCTGCCGGTCCGTGATGTCGGCCGAGTCCCGCGCGAAGTCCGCGGAGATCTGCCCGAGCACCCGCAGCTGCTCGCGGGTCAGGGCCCCGCCGTCGAGCCGGACGCGCATCATGAAGTACTCGTCCTCGATCTCGGCGTCGGACAGCGAGCCCGTCCGCCCGCCGTCGATGCCCGGCCGGCGCTGGGTGTAGAGGCCCCACCAGCGGAAGCGCCCGTGCAGGTCCTGGGGGTCGATCGAAGCGAAGCCGTGCTTCGAGTAGACCTCCTCGATCCGGGTGCGCACGTTGAGCCCGTCGTCGGCCTGCTTGAAGACCTCGTTGGGGTTCAGGGGGTCCCGGCCGTCGACCTTCCACTGCCCCTCGGCCTTCGGCTTCCGGGCAGCGCGGGGCGCGCGCGTCGTCTGTGTCATGCGCTCGATTGTTCGCGCGTCCCGCTGGACAGTCACGCCGGTCGTCACAAACCGCCACGAACCGTCGTGACGGGACACAGGGGTGGACACGGGGCCCGGTGTGTGCAAGGACACCGGGCCCGCGTCGTCCCGGCGGCGTCCCGTCCCGGCGGGGACGGGCCCCGGCGCGCCCGGACGCGGGGAGGTAGTGTCGTCCCGGTGGCACGCCGGTGCCGCCGTCAGCCCGGGAGCGTCCCCTGTGGAGTCGTGCTCCCTCCCGTCGAGTGCCTGAAGGACCGCCATGGCATCCTCCGCTTCCGTCTCCACCGAGACCCCCTCCGGTCCGCCGCGCAACGGCCTGGACCGCTTCTTCAAGATCAGCGAGCGCGGCTCCTCGGTGGCGAGCGAGGTCCGCGGCGGCGTGGCGACGTTCATCGCGATGAGCTACATCGTGGTCCTCAACCCGCTGATCCTCGGCTACGGCCCGGACGGCGCCGGCAACGTCCTGGGCGGTGAGCGGGTCGCGGCCGTGACGGCGCTCGTCGCCGGGGTGCTGACCATCCTCATGGGCGTCGTGGCCCGCGCGCCCTTCGCGATCGCCACGGGCCTGGGCGTCAACGCGTTCCTCGCCGTGACGATCGTGACCACCCCGCAGCTCACGTGGCCCCAGGTGATGGGGCTGGTCGTGTGGGCGGGCCTGATCATGTTCGTCCTGGTGCTCACCGGCTTCCGCACCGCCGTGTTCAACGCCGTGCCGGCGTCCCTGAAGACCGCCATCGTGGTGGGGATCGGCCTGTTCATCGCCCTGATCGGCTTCGTGAACGCCGGCTTCGTGCGCCGCATCCCGGACGCCGCCGGCACCACCGTGCCCGTGCAGCTCGGCGACGGCGGGACGCTGCTGGGCTGGCCCATGCTCACGTTCGTGGTCGGCCTGCTCCTGACCGTGGCCCTCATCGTCCGCAACGTCCGCGGCGCGATCCTGATCGCCGTGGTCGCCACCACGATCCTCGCCCACGTGCTCGAGGCGGTCGTCCCGTCCGGCTCCTCCGTGGACGCCCCCACCGGGTGGTCGCTCGTCGTGCCCGCCGCCCCCACCTCCTTCGTGGCGCTGCCGGACCTCTCCCTCGTGGGCTCGGCCGCCCCGCTCGAGGCGTTCCGGAGCCTCGGGGCGCTCGCCGCGGCGCTGCTGATCTTCACGATCCTGCTCTCCATCTTCTTCGACGCGATGGGCACGATGGTCGGGCTCTCCCAGCAGGCCGGGCTCGTGGGCCGCAACGGGCAGATCCAGAACGTGGACAAGATCCTGCTGGTGGACGCCGCCGGCGCGATCGCCGGCGGCGCTGGCTCCGTGTCCTCCAACCAGATCTTCGTGGAGTCCTCCACCGGCATCGCCGACGGCGCCCGCACCGGCCTGGCCAACGTGGTCACCGGCGTGCTGTTCCTGCTCGCCATGTTCATCACCCCGCTGGTCAACGTGGTGCCGTTCGAGGCCGTGGCCCCGGCCATGGTCGTGGTGGGCTTCCTCATGGCCAAGCAGGTCGTGCGCATCGAGTGGGACGACTGGGGCCTGTCCGTGCCGTCCTTCCTGACGTTCGCCGTCATGCCGTTCACCTACTCGATCGCGGACGGCATCGGCGCGGGCTTCGTCTCCTACGTCTTCATCCGCCTCGTGCAGGGCCGCGGCAAGGAGGTCCACCCGCTCATGTACGTGGTGGCGGCGGCCTTCGTGGTGTTCTTCGGCAAGGGCGTGGTCGAGGGCTGGATGGCGTGATCGACGACGACGCCCGCTGCCCCTGCGGCACCGGGGAGACCTACGGCGCGTGCTGCGGGCGCTTCCACGGCGGCCGCCCGGCGCCCACGGCCGAGCTGCTGATGCGCTCGCGGTTCAGCGCCTTCGCCGCCGGGGACGATGCCTATCTGCTGGCCACGTGGCACCCGGGCACGCGCCCGGCGTCCGTGGACCTGGACCCCGCGCTGCGCTGGACCCGGCTCGACGTCCACGGGGTGACGGGCGGCGGCCCCTTCGACGACGAGGGGTGGGTGGACTTCACCGCGCACCGGCGCGGCCCGGACGGGGCCCGGGGGGCCCAGCGGGAGAACTCCCGGTTCCGGCGCGAGGACGGCCGGTGGTACTACGTGGACGGCGTGCTCGCCTGAGCCCGCCGGCTCAGTCCTCCTCGAGGTCGGAGAGCACGCAGAACTCGTTGCCCTCCGGGTCGGCCAGCACCACCCAGGTCACCTCGGGCCCCTGGCCCACGTCCACGCGGCGGGCGCCGATGGACTCCAGGCGGGCGACCTCGGAGTCCCGGTCGCTGTCCACGGCGCGCAGGTCGAGGTGCAGCCGGTTCTTGACGGTCCGGGGCTCGGGGACGACCACGAAGTCGAGGTGCGGGCCGCTGCCCTCCGCGGGCACGATGCCCACGAACCCCTCGGCCTCCGCATGGACGACGTAGCCCAGGGCGGCGCACCAGAAGCGGGCGAGGGTCTCGGGATCGCGGCAGTCGACGACGACGGCGGACAGGGTGCTGGTCATGCGCTCAGCCTAGGCCCGGCGCCGCCGCCCGGGAAGACGCCGCAGGACCCGGGGCGCATGCTTCAGGACCCGGGGCGCGTGCCGCAGGACCGGCCAGTAGGAGCCCGGGAGGACTCGCGCCACGAGGTCCGGCAGCACGGCGCTGGGCGCCACGAGCAGTCGGTTCCGGCGCCGCTCCACCGCCCCCAGGATGTCGGCGGCCGCACGCTCCGCCGGATAGCTGAGCAGCGCCGCGAAGTCCTCCCGGTCCTTCCGCGCCCGCTCCGCCGACACCCCGGCCGGGGTACGGGCGGTCTCGGCGATCCTGGTCCGGACCCCGCCCGGGTGCACCACGGTGACCCCCACCCGGCCCGCCAGCTCGTGGCGCAGGCCCTCGGAGAACCCGCGCAGGGCGTACTTGCTCGCGGAGTACGCCACCTGCCCGGGCGGGGCGATGAGGCCGAACAGGCTGGAGAGGTTGACCAGGTGGCTGCCGGGGGCGGCGAGCAGGGCGGGCAGCAGCTCGCGGGTGAGCACCACCGGCGCCCGGAAGTTGATGTCCATGAGCCAGTCGAACTCCTCGGCGGAGACCTGCTCGAAGGTCCCGCCCAGGCCCACCCCCGCGTTGTTGACCAGCAGGTCGATCCGCGGGTGCTCGGCCCGGATCCGCTCGGCCACGCCCGGCAGCGCGGACAGCTCGGCGAGGTCGGCCACGACCGTGCGCACCGGCAGGTCCGGGTGCCCCGCGCGGATCGCCCCGGCGACGGTCTCGAGTCCCGCGGCGTCCCGGTCGAGGAGCACCAGGTGGGTGCCGCGGGCGGCGAGGCCGTGGGCCAGCTGCTCGCCGATGCCGGAGGCGGCGCCGGTGAGCACCGCGGTGGCGCCGGCGAAGCGGAAGGGTGCGGACGGGGACACGGGCTGCTCCTGGGGTCGGGGACGTGGATCGGGGCCTGCTGTCCAGTGTGCGGGCGGGCACCGGTCACCGCTTGACCCACCGCGACAGGAAGTTGACGCGCGGCGACACCCTCAGCCGGCAGGGACGCCCCGGCGGCGGACGTCCCGCGGCGGGGCACCCCACCAGCGGCGGGCGCACCGGGTGAGCGCCGAGGACTCCGAGAGCCCCACGAGCCCGGCGATCTGGCCGAGGGGGACGTCGGTGGTGGTGAGCCAGCGCAGGGCCGCGCTGCGCCGGGTCCCGTCCAGGACGGCGCCGAAGGTGGTGCCCTCCTCGGCGAGCCGGCGCTGCAGGGTGCGGGGGTGCAGGTCCAGCACCCGGGCCACGGCCTCGATCTCCGGGGCCGCGGTGCCGAGCAGCTGCACCAGCACGCCCCGGACCCGGGGCGCCCACGCGGAGCCGGGCCCGGGGAGCTGGGTGTCCAGGAAGGCGAGCGCCACCTGCCGGACCCCGGCGTCCCCGTGCAGCGGGCGGGCGAGCGTGCTGGTGGGGATCCGCAGGAGGACGTCGGGGCGGCCGGTGCGCACGGGTGCCCCGAAGAACTCCTCGTAGACCCGCAGCGGCGCCGCCGGCCGGTGGGCCAGCTCGACCGTGCGCAGCCCGTAGCGGCCCCCCACCAGGGAGCTCAGGGCCCGGTGCAGCAGGCCCAGGCCCAGGTCGGTGCCCTGCGGGCTGCCGCGCCCGGGGTCCCGGGCGGTCGCGGCGGAGCCGCCGTAGCGCACCGCCGTCACCCCGCG
>NZ_PDDL01000064.1:0-21167 GCF_020833785.1 Kocuria sp. CCUG 69068 | reverse complement strand
GCGGCGCCCCACGCGCGCGCGGCGTCGAGCAGCTGCGGGTCGGTGCGGTGGGCGGTGGTCATGGCGCGGCCTCCTGGGGGCGTCCGGTGCGCCGGGGTGCCGGGCCGGGAACCCGTCCCGGCCCGGGGCCGGTCAGAGCTGGGCGACGATGCGGGCGAGCAGTCCGGAGATCCGGGCGCCCGCGGCGCGCCCGGCCTCGAGGACCTCCTCGTGGGAGAGCGGGGTCGCGGAGATCCCGGCCGCCTGGTTGGTCACGAGGGAGATCCCGAAGACCTCCATTCCGGCGTGCCGGGCAGCGATGGCCTCCAGGGCGGTCGACATCCCGACGAGGTCGGCCCCGAGCACCCCGGCCATCCGCACCTCCGCCGGCGTCTCGTAGTGCGGGCCGGGGAACTGCGCGTAGACCCCCTCGTCGAGGGTGGGGTCCACCCCGCGGGCCAGTTCCCGCAGCCGGGGGGAGTACAGGTCGGTGAGGTCCACGAACGTGGCGCCCTCGAGCGGGGAGCGGCCCGTGAGGTTGAGGTGGTCGCTGATGAGCACCGGGGTGCCGGGGCCCCAGGAGGGGTTCAGCCCGCCGCAGCCGTTGGTGAGGATCATGGTGCGCGCCCCGGCGGCGGCCGCGGTGCGCACGCCGTGGACCACGGGGCGCACGCCTCGGCCCTCGTAGTAGTGGGTGCGGGCGCCGATCACCAGCGCGTGCCGGCCCGCGGCGGTGCGCACGGAGCGCAGCGTGCCCACGTGGCCCTCGAGGGCGGGCGGAGTGAAGCCGGGGATCTCCGCGGCCGGGATCTCGGCGACGGTCTCGCCGAGCAGATCGGCGGCCTGGCCCCAGCCGGAGCCGAGGGTCAGGGCGATCTCGTGCGTGTCGACCCCGGTGGCCCGGCGGAGGGCGTCCGCGGCCTCCTGGGCGAGCTCGAAGGGGTCGGCCCGGTCAGCGCTGTGCTCTGTGTCCACCCGCCCCAAGCTACCGCATGGTCCCGAGCCGTCCGGTGCGGCCGGGCCGGTTCCGCCGCCGGAGCGGCACCTGCAAGAATGGCCGGGTGACTGCACACAGCGAATTCTCCATCCAGAAGCTCGTCATCATCGGGGGCGGTCCGGGCGGCTACGAGGCCGCCCTGGTCGCCGCCAGCCTCGGGGCGGATGTGACCATCGTCGAGCGCCAGGGCCTGGGCGGCTCCGCGGTGCTGACGGACGTGGTTCCCTCCAAGACGCTCATCGCCTCCGCCGACGCGATGACCCGCTTCGCCGAGGCCGCGGACCTGGGGGTGCACGTGCGCGGGGGCAGCAAGGACGGGGACGAGATCAACGACCTCGCCGTGGACCTGGAGAAGGTCAACACCCGTCTCCTGCGCCTCGCGGCGTCCCAGTCCCGGGACATCAAGCGCGGGCTCGAGCGGGTGGGGGTGCGCGTGATCGCGGGCACCGGCCGGCTGCTCAGCCCCACCTGCGTGCAGGTCACCACCGACGACGGGCTGGAGTACACCCTCGACGCGCAGGCCGTGCTGCTCGCCGTCGGGGCTTACCCCCGGGAGCTGCCGTCCGCGAAGCCGGACGGGGAGCGGATCTTCAACTGGAAGCAGGTCTACCACCTCACCGAGGTCCCCGAGCACATGATCGTGGTGGGCTCCGGCGTGACCGGCGCGGAGTTCGCCTCGGCCTACCGGGGCCTCGGGGCCGAGGTCACGCTCGTCTCCTCCCGGGACCAGGTGCTGCCCGGCGAGGACGAGGACGCCGCGGCCGTGCTCGAGAGCGTCTTCGAGCGCCGCGGCATGAACGTGCTCAGCCGCTCCCGCGCCGACTCGGTGGAGCGCAGCGAGAACGGGGTGGTCGTCACGCTCTCCGACGGGCGCAAGATCGCCGGCTCGCACTGCCTGGTCGCGGTCGGCGCGATCCCGGCCACCGACGACCTCGGGCTCGAGGAGGTCGGAGTGGCCCGCGCCGAGTCCGGGCACATCAAGGTGGACGGCGTCTCCCGCACCACCGTGCCGGGCGTCTACGCCGTGGGCGACTGCACGGGCGTGCTCCCGCTCGCCTCGGTGGCGGCCATGCAGGGCCGGATCGCCGTGGCGCACCTCATGGGCGACGCCGTCAAGCCGCTGCGCACCCACCTGGTGGCCTCCAACATCTTCACCTCCCCGGAGATCGCGTCCGTGGGCGTGAGCGAGAAGTCCATCGAGGACGGCACCTACCAGGCGGACACCATCATGCTGAAGCTCTCCACCAACCCGCGCGCCAAGATGATGGCGGTCGAGGACGGGTTCGTGAAGATCTTCTCCCGCAAGGGCTCCGGCACGGTGATCGGGGGAGTGGTGGTGGGTCCCCGCGCGTCCGAGCTAATCTTCCCGATCTCTCTGGCCGTCACCCACAAGCTGCACGTCGACGACCTCGCCGACACCTTCACGATCTACCCGTCCCTCACCGGGTCGATCTCGGAGGCGGCGCGGCGCCTGCACGTGCACGTCTGATCCCCGCCGGCACGCACAACGGCCGCATCCCCCGCTGCAGGGGATGCGGCCGTTGCGCGTGCGGCGCCGGCGGGAGCGGGTCAGCGGCGGGTGACGACGTTCTCCATGTCGACGTCCTTGGTCTCCGGGGAGAACCAGAGGGCCACGAGGGTCAGCACGGCGCCGAACGCCAGGTAGAGGCCGACGGAGCCCACGCCGTAGCTCGCGTTGAGGGTGACGGCCACGTACGGGGTGATGGCGGCACCGAGGATCGACGCCGTGTTGTACGCGACGCCGGAGCCGGTGTAGCGCACGTTCGTGGGGAACAGCTCGGGCAGGATCGCCGACATCGAGCCGAAGGTCAGGCCCATCAGGGTCATGCCGACCACGAGGAAGAACAGCACGCGGCCCGTGCTGACGTCCGCACCGGTGCCGACCGCGGCCGGGTCCATGAGCAGGCCGAAGCTCAGCCCGAAGAGCAGGATCACCGAGGTGATGACCAGCTGCGAGCTGCGCCGGCCGAAGCGGTCCGCGACCCACCCGGAGACGGGCACCATGGCGGCGAACAGCAGCACGGCGAGCAGCTGCAGCACCAGGAAGTCCCGGTAGGGGATGCCGAGGCCGCCGTTGGCGGGGCTGCCGATGCCGTAGGAGAGGATCCACGCGGTCATCAGGTAGAAGAGCATGTAGGTGGCGAGCATGATGAACGTGCCCTGGACCATCTGCAGCCACGAGCCCCGGAACGCCTCGACGAGCGGGGTCTGGACCTTCTGCCCCTGGTCCAGGGCCTTCTGGAAGACCGGGGTCTCCTCGAGCTTGAACCGCACGTACAGGCCGACGACCACCATCACCACGGACGCCAGGAACGGCACGCGCCAGCCCCAGGTGAGGAACGGGTGGTCGGTGCCCTGCTCGGCGACCGAGACGAAGCCCATCACGATGGTCAGCACCAGGAAGAAGCCGTTGGCCAGGATGAAGCCGAACGGGGCGCCGAGCTGCGGCCACATGGCGGCGCGCGCCCGCTTGCCCTCCTCGGCGTACTCGGTGGCCAGCAGGGCCGCGCCGGACCACTCGCCGCCCAGGCCCAGGCCCTGGCAGAAGCGCAGGATCGTCAGGATGAGCGGGGCCCAGATGCCGATCGAGTAGTAGGTGGGCAGCAAGCCGATGAGGAACGTGGCGACGCCCATGGTCAGCAGGGCGCCGATCAGGGTGGCCTTGCGGCCGATCCGGTCGCCGAAGTGCCCGAAGATCACGGAGCCGATCGGGCGGGCCACGAAGGCCGCGGCGAAGGTCGCCATGGAGGCGAGCAGCTTGGCCGTCTCGTCCTCGCCCGTGAAGAACAGGGCGGGGAACACGGCCACGGCCGCGGTGGCGTAGACGTAGAAGTCGTAGAACTCGATCGTGGTGCCCACGAGGGAGGCCAGGATCACCCGGCTGCGGGGCACGCGGTCGGACAGGGGGAGCGAGGGGGAGGACGCGCCGGCGGCGTCCTGCCCGGTCACCGGAGAGGACATGGGGAAACCTCGGTCGTAGCAGTGGGTGGGGACAAGATCCCGATAGTACGCCCGGCTGTCCGTATAGCGGGTGGCCCGTCTCACATCCTGGAACGACGACGAGGTCGGGGACGCGCTCGACGACGACGCCCCTCCCGGGTGTCGACCGGTCCGGCGGACCGGCCGGTCGACACCCGGGAGGCGGCCGTCACCCGTACCGACGCACCTCGTGGAAGAAGGAGTCGATGGTGTGCAGGCCGCCGGTGCCGGCGACCGTGTCGTAGACGTGCTTGCCCACCGCGAGGTCGAGAACGCCCAGGCCGAACGGCGAGAAGACCACGGTCCGGTCCGCCGGCACCTCCACGGTGCCGGTCATGACGTCGTACAGCGTGCCGGCGAGGAAGTCCCGCGAGCCGGTGAGCTGCTCGGTCAGGTGCACGGACGTCTGGGCCTTGAGGCAGTGCTCCACGTCGTCGACGATGTTCGTGGCGGCGAGGATGACCTCGGGCCCGAGGTCACGCAGCGAGATGTGGAGCACGAGCGGGTGGTGCTCGAACCACGACGGGTCGGTGACGTGCGGCTCTCCCGCCGTGGTCGCGAACACGACCAGGTCGCTCGAGCGGATCAGCGACTCGGCGTCCTCGTGGACGGTGACCGTGCTCTCGGGCGCGGAGCGCTCGAGGTAGCCGCGGAAGCCCTCGCAGCTGCCCGGCAGCAGGTCGAACACCCCCACCTCGTCGAAGCCCCAACCGGTGTCCGCCAGGAACGCGTGGACGAAGCGGGCGATGAGCCCGACGCCGAAGAAGCCCACCCGCGTGGGGCGCCCCCGCTCCCGGCTGAGCCAGTCCGCGGCCAGGGCCGCGGAGGCGGCGGTCCGGGAGGCGCTGATGATGGAGCTCTCCAGGCAGGCGAAAGGGTAGCCGGTGTCCGGATCGTTGAGGATCAGCACGGCGGAGGCCCTCGGGATGCCGAACTCCACGTTGGTGGGGAAGCTGGAGATCCACTTCAGGCCGTCCACGGCACGGGGTCCCCCCAGGGAGGCGGGCAGCGCGATGATCCGTCCGGTCGGGCGGTCCGGGAACCGCAGGAAGTACGACGGCGGGTTCACCGTCTGTCCGGCGCCGTGCAGCCGGTAGGTGTCCTCCACCAGCGCGACGATCTCGGCCCGGTGCCCCTGCAGCACCTGGTCGACCTCCGCGCCGGAGACGACCGCGAAGGACGGGATGGTCGGTTGCCGTCCGGGGGCGTCCTGCCGGTGGTCCGTGCCGGGTCCGCTTGTCAGTGTCATCGTCCCTCCTCCTCCGAGGCCGTGCCCTGCAGCGACACCGGGTCGCTCATGGCGACGAGGATCTCCCGCTCGCCCTCGTACGGTTCGCGGCTGTGCGCCGTCCGGACGTTGTCCACGAGCATCAGGTCGCCGGCGCGCCACGGTTCGCGCAGCGTGTGCGACTCGTAGATCTCGTTCAGCATGGCCACGACGTCCTCGCCGATGGGGTCGCCGTTGCCGAACGCCGTCGTGAACGGGAGGCCGTCCTCCTCGTACATGTCCACGAGGTACTCGCGGACCTCCGGGTCGATCGTCCACTCGCTGAGGAAGGCGACCTGGTTGAACCAGCAGCGCTCCCCGGTGACGGGGTGACGGACGATCGCGGCGCGGCGCTGACGCGTGCGCAGGCCGCCGTCGGGCTGCCACTCGAGCTCGATCCGGTTCTCCGCGCAGTAGCGTTCGACCGCGGCGCGGTCGTCCGTGCCGAAGGCGTCCGCGACGGAGGCGCCGATCTCGTCGTTGTAGTTGCGGATCAGCATCCAGCCGTCGCGCTCGAACCGCGCGACCAGGTCCGCGGGAAGGGCGCGCAGCACCGCCTGGGAGTCCGCGACACCGGTCACCCCGCCGGCGGCCGGGGCGGTGAGGCAGGCGAGGAGCAGCAGTCCGGGGGCGTGGAGCGTGTAGCTCAGCTCGTGGTGCATGCACATGGGTTGGTTCGCCGGCCAGGTGGCCGAGGAGTACACGCCGGGCGCATAGGAACTGCGGGCGGCGAAGGCCTCCCGCTCGGTCATCAGCTCCGGGCTGACGGCCCGGAACACGGCGGCGACCTGGTCGGGGTGGGACAGCCCGAGGCCGCGCACGAGGACGGCCCCGTGCCGGGCGACGGTCGCCCGCAGCGCGTCACGGTGCTGCTGGGCCCAGGACACCGGGTCGCCCGGCGGAGAGACCAGGGCGGTGGCCGGCGCACCCGGGCGCGCGTCGACGTCGAGCTCCGGAGGTGCGGAGGTGGCGGACATGGTGGTTCCTTCCGGTGGTATCACGGTTGGGCGGGTGAGCCGGCCGCGGCGGACCTGGAGTCCAGCTCCGTGGCGAGATCGGTGAGGACCGGGTGGCTGAGGAGGTCCTTGAGCGAGACCTTCCGGTCCAGGGCGATGGCGAGCCGGACGGCGGTGAGCGACGTGCCGCCGCGCTCGAAGAAGTGGTCACGGCGGTCGATCCCGTCCTCCGGCACGGCGAGCACGCGCGACCACGCCGCCGCCAGCCACTGCTCGGTGGGGGTGCGCGGAGGCTCGAGGGAGCGGCCCTCGGGCTCGGCGTCCGCCGCCAGCGCGGTGAGGCGCTTGCGGTCGATCTTGCCGTTGGCCGTCAGCGGGAGGGCCGGCTGCCACTGGAACACCTGCGGGACCATGTACCCGGGCAGCGACTGCGCCAGTCGCTCGCGCAGCGTGCCGGAGTCCAGCGGCTCGGGGGCGTGGTAGAAGGCGACCAGGTGCTTGCCCCGGTCCGGTCGCTCCGCCACGACGACCGCCCCGTCGCGGACTCCGGGAACCCGCAGGAGGGCGTTCTCGATGTCGCCGATCTCGATCCGGAACCCGGAGATCTTGACCTGGTTGTCCCGCCGGCCCAGGTACTCCAGCCTGCCGTCCGGCGACCAGCGACCGTAGTCACCCGCCCGGTAGAGCCGCGCGCCGTCCACATGGGGATCGGCGGAGTACACCTGTGCCGTCCGCTCCGGGTCGTTGACGTACCCGCGGCCCACGCACACTCCGGAGAAGGCGATCTCGCCCGGTGCTCCGAGCGGCACGAGCCGCTGCCGCTCGTCGAGGAGATGGATCCGCACGTTCGGGACCGGCCGGCCCAGCGGCACGTGATCGCCTGCCGGCGCGGCGCTCATCACCTCGTGGTTCGTGTCGTCCGAGGTCTCCGTCAGTCCGTAGGCGTTGACGAGCTTGACGTCGGGCAGCACGTCGAACCAGCGGCGGACCAGCTCCTGCTTCAGGGCCTCCCCGGTCGCCGAGACGCTGCGAAGACGGGGCAGGTCGCGTGGCCTGCCCTCCAGGTAGGCCACCACCGCGTCCAGGTACGAGGGGACGACCTGGAAGACCGCGACCTGGCCCTGTTCCACCGTGTCGACGAACCGCTCGACGTCGAGGATCCGGTCCTGGCCGACGATGAGGGTGCGGCCGCCGACGAGCAGGGCCGACACCAGCTGCCACAGGGAGATGTCGAAGCACTGGGGGGCGCTCTGGGCCACGACGTCGCCGGGGCCGATCCCCAGGTCCTCGATCTTGGCGTACAGGTGGTTCAGCATCCCGTCGTGCTCGCACATCGCGCCTTTCGGCTCACCCGTGGAGCCCGAGGTGAAGTAGATGTACGCGAGCTGGTCCGGACGCACCGCCAGGCCGAGGTCGTGGGTCGCGTGTCCTTCGGCCTCCACATCCTCGACGTGGAGCGTCGTCACGGCCGGCATCCCGGCGAGCGCCCCGTCCAGCGAGGTGGTGCTGCCCTCCTCGGTCAGCACCGTCCGGCACCCGGCCCGGGTGAGCGTCTTCGCGATCCGGTCGGAGGGGAAGTGCGGTTCGAGCGGCAGGTACGCGCCGCCGGCCTTGAGGATGCCGATGACGGCGGCCATCCACTCGAGGTTCCGCTCGGCGACGACCGCCACGACGTCCTCCGCCTGCAGGCCGCGCGCGAGCAGGGCGCGGGCGATCCGGTTGGCGCGGGCGTTGAGCTCGGCGTACGTCCACTGTCGCGTGTCCTGGACGGCCGCGAGGCGCTCGGGATGCTGCCGGACGCGATCCTCGAAGAGCTCGTGGAAGCGTCGCCGGGGCCGGGGCCGCACGGGCCCGGCCAGCTGCTCGAGCTGGAGGCGCCGCTCGTCCGGGGCGACCAGGTCGGCGTCCGCGGGCTCCGCCTCGGGGTCGGCGGTCAGGTGGCGGAGTGCGGTCAGGTGGTAGCCGGCGATCCGCAGGGCGGCACCGGCGTCGAGGACGTCCTGTCGGTAGCGCAGGCGGAGCACCTCGCCCCCGGTCACCTGCCGGGGGGAGACGCCGAGCACGACGCCCTCCGGCAGCTCGGCACCGGCGTCCTGGCCGGTGTCGAGGACCACCTCGTATCCCGCAGGAGCCGCCTGGTGCGGAGCCTGTCCCTGCCCGGACTGCCCGGACTGCCCGGACTGCCCGGACTGCTCGGCGCGGGCCTGGGTCTGCCTGACGTGCGCCTCGCGGATCAGGGCCCGCCAGGACGGCCGGCCCAGATCGAGGGTGCACGGCCAGGTGCCCGCCGCGTCCTTGCAGCCGGTGGTGATCTCCTGCTCGCCGGACAGGGCCTGGAGCACCCGCGCGTGGGCCGCCAGCCAGACCGAGTCCGGTGCCACCTCCCAGTCCCGGGCCAGGGACCGCACCGAGGTGCTCAGGTCCTCGGGCACCGCCACCTCGACCTGTGCCTGACCGGGCCGGCGGTCCTGTGTCCACCGCGGGATCTGCGTCGGTGCGGTCCTGGGGAGGGCGGGACGGCCGGGGGTCCGTTCCGTCGAGTGCTCCGCGACGGCCCTGCAGGTGAGCGCACGAGTGGTGGTCATGACAGGGGCCTTTCCAAGGCGACGGGGGACGTGGTGGCGGCACGGGCCTCGTCGGCCGGGTTGCCGCCCCACAGGGATCCCCGAGAGAGGGTGGTTCCCTTCATCACGAAGGAGTCGGTGGCGACGACGACGCCGTCCTCGACGGTCACGCCGTAGTGGACGAGTGCGGCGACGCCGAGCGTGACGTCGTCACCGATGACGTCCTGGTCGGACTTGAACATGCCGTCCTCCTGGGAGTGGCACTGGATGTTGGTCCCGGCGTTCAGCGTGCAGCGGGAGCCGATCGACACGAGGCTCCGCTCGGGGATCGAGCAGCCGTCGTCGAAGACCCGGCTCCCCATTCGCACGCCCAGCCGCCGCCAGACGAGCGGCTTGAACACCGTCCCGTTGAGCATGTTCAGGCGGAGGTTGACGATCTGCAGCTTCCAGTACCGCTCGTGCCACCAGAAGTACGGCTTGTAGATGGAGCAGAGCTGAGGTCGGAGTCCCCGGAACCGCGTCATGACGTTCTCGATCCCGATGGGGACCATCAGCCCGACCACGAGCAGCACGACGAACGACGCGGAGAAGGCCAGGACACCGAACCTGTCGGACAGCTCGAGGGCGGCGAACGCGGCCAGCACGGCCAGCGACGCGTTGAGCCACCGCACCAGCAGGAAGAGGGCCATCGTGCGCAGGTTGTGCTTGTTCTTTGCGGAGAGGGCCCGGTGGAAGCGGGCGGGGTCCGCATGCTCCTCGAGCGGGGCGTCCCGCAGGACCGAGCGGGGGATCTCGAACGCCGGTGACCCGAGCAGTCCCACGTCGCGGCGCACCGGGCCGTCGACGGGAACCATCACTTTGGTCGCGAGCAGACAGTTGTCCCCGGTCCTGGCCCCGGCCGGGTAGAGCACGAAGTTCCCGAGAAAGTTGTGCGCGCCGATCGTGACCGGACTGATCTTGAACGACGTCGCCGAGTAGTCGGTGTTCATGAACGACACCCCGTCGGCGATCATCGTGCCGGTGCCGATCGTCGACAGGTACGGGTTGTCGTGCTTGAACAGAGTGCCCAGGTTCGAGCCGGTCTGCTGCAGCAGGGGCTGCTGGTACCCGATGGCACGGGCGTAGTTCACGACGTAGGAGCTGTCACCGAAGAGGGTCCCGAGCACGGGGCTGTTGGTCATTCGCTCCACCGCTCGTTCCGCCGCGTGCCGCAGTCCGAACAGGGGATACACCGTGTCGGGCTTCAACAGGAGCTGGAGCGCCCGCGGGACGGTCGTCATGACGGCCAGCACCACGATCGTCCCTCCGAGGACGCCAACGCCGGCGAAGGCCACCGCGTCGGCGTAGAAGACCCAGTTGGTGAACGCGTGCGGTTGCGACTCCAGGAGCGCGGCCACGCGCGGGAAGGCCAGGACGACCAGGATCATCGTCAGTCCCAGCATGATGCGGCCCAGCGCGAGCGTGGCAACGAGCTGTGCCACGGCGTACACGGCCCGCCGCCACGGGCGGTAGGGCATGGCGTCGACCGTGTCGAAGGCGGTCTCCGTGCGCCGGCCCGGCGAACCGTGCCAGCGCTCGCCCCCGGGCACAGTCTGACCGGTGTACAGCGTGGACCGGTGGGCCAGCTGGGAACCGTCCCCCATCGTCGTGCCGATGTCCAGGACGCTGCCCTCGCCGACGATCACGTCCCGGCCCAGTGTCACGGCGCCGGTCTGGATGACTCCGCCGTGGGCCCGATAGCCGTTGGCGTACACGTCCTTGCGGATCACCGTCCCGTCCCCGATCGTGATCAGGTCGGTGCACACCGGCAGGTGAGTGGTCAGGATCGTCACGTTGCGCCCGACCTTGGCGCCCATGGCCCGCAGGTAGAGAGGGGTCAGCGGGGAACCGGTCATCAGGGCGAGGGGGCAGGTGCGCATGACGGTCTTGACCGTCCAGAACCGGAAGTAGGCCAGGCTCCAGATCCGGATCTCCCCGGACCGGAAGCGCCCGAGAAGGATCCACTTCGCCGCGACCGGCAGGATGCACAGCAGCAGGAACGTCGCGGCGCCGAGGGCGACCGACCGCAGGTAGAGCTCCCCGAAGCCCATCCCGTGGCCCACCCAGTGGTGGTTGCCCGGCCCCGCGGCCGGGAACACCCACAGGTATCCCACGACGGCGACTGCGCCGGCGAGCAGGCAGTAGCCGAGGTAGACGAGCACCTGCAGGACTCCACAGGTGACGTATTCCCACGTCCGGGCGTCCATGGGCGCCGGTGTCCCCGGCACGGAGGCCACGAGCGGATCCGGCTCCTGCGGCTGGTCCTGCTGCGCGGCGCCGCTCAGCGCCGCGGCGAGGGCCGAGACGCTCGGACTGCTGTAGACGTCCTTCATGGACACCGACGGCAGGTCCGGCTGCTTGCGCACCCGGGCGCAGAACCGCGCCATCACCAGGGAGTCCGCGCCCAGGTCGTCGAAGAAGTCGGCGTCCACCGGCACCCGGTCCACGCCCAGCACCCCGGTCAGCACCTCGGCCAGCCGGTCCTGCACCGACACTGTCAGCGGTGCCGCCGGGGCGAGAGCACCGACCAGCGAGGTGATCGTCGGGTGCTGGTAGATGTCCTTCATGGACACCGCCGGCAGGTCGGACTGCTTGCGCACCCGGGCGCAGAAGCGCGCCATCACCAGGGAGTCCGCGCCCAGGTCGGCGAAGAAGTCGGCGTCCACGGGGATGTCGTCCTGCTGCACCACCGAGGCGAGAAGATCCGCCAGCCGGCGCTCGAGCGGCAGGTCCGCGCCGGTCCTCTCGACGGCCGGTGCGGACGGTGGCTCGCGCCTGGTGGGGACCGAGATCGGGGGGAGGGGAGACGCCGGGGGGGCGTCGGCGAGCTTCTTCACTGCGAGAGACTCCTCGGGGAGGAGGTGGCCGCGGAACCGGTCACCGGTGTGGTTGCCGCCTGCCGACGCCATGACACCTGGTGGTGCGGTCGGCTCAGAGCGGCTGTCGAGTCGGAGCCGGCGAGCGCCTCGGCACCGAAGTGGTCGAGGACCCAGTCCCGCTGATAGATGGTGTCCAGGTAGGGGCGGCCCATGTCCGGGGAGATGGCCACCGCGGTGACGTCCTCGGCGTGGTGGTCCGCGAGCCACGTCATGGCGCCGTGGACGACGGTCCCGGTGGAGCCGCCGAGCAGGAACCCGCGCCCGGCCAGGCGGTGGCAGGTGCGCACCGTGTCCAGCTCCTCGACCATCACCACGTCGTCGATCAGGGACTCGTCGAGCTGGGGCGGCCGCACGCTCATGCCGAGCCCGGGGATCAGACGGGTGGCCGGCGGGCGACCGAAGGAGACCGAGCCGACGGCGTCCACCGCGACGATCCGGACGTCGGGCCGGTGCTCCTTGAAGTACCGCGCGCAGCCCATCAGCGTGCCCGTGGTCCCGGCCCCCACGAACAGCACCTCGAGCTCGGGGAACTGGGCCTCGATCTCGGGGGCGGTCCAGCGGTAGTGCGCTCCCCAGTTGCCGGGGCTGGTGTACTGGTTGAGCCAGACGTACCGCTCGTCGGACCTGCACAACTCCCGGACGTGGTTGAGCCGGGCGCCGAGGAAGCCGTCGACGGGGTCCGGCTCGGTGACCAGGTCGACGTGCGCCCCGAGCGACTCCATGAGCTGCCGGGTCGCGGGATTGCAGCGCGGGTCGATCACGCACACGAAGCTGTATCCCTTGCTGGCGGCGATCATGCTGAGTGCGACGCCGAGGTTCCCGGAGGAGGATTCCACGAGCACGGAGCCGGGGCCGACCCGTCCTTCCCGCTCGGCCCGCTCGACCATCTCCCTGGCGGGCTTGAGCTTGATCGAGCCGGCGAAGTTGAACCCCTCGATCTTCAGGTAGAGGTGGCGGCTCAGCACGCCCTCCAGATCGATGAACAGACTCTCCTCGTTGAACAGGTGCGGAGCCTTGATGATGGACATAGTGTTCCTCGTTCTCTCGCCGTGCGCTCGATCCGTGAGGAGGGCGCGGGGACGGCGTTCTGCATTCGGGTCGGCTCGTAGCTCGGCTGACGGGCACCGCAAGGACCCTCTTCTCGGCATGCCGGTCGACGAGGGCTCCGTCCTGCGGGGCGCGGTCCCGACGAATCGGTGCAACGCTGCGCTGTGAGCCCGGAGCGATCGACGGCTGTGAGTCCCCCACTCGCGGCAGGAGCCGCAGGACAGTGGTGCCAGCCGCGAAGGCGGCGGTCGTGACTGCTCAGGTGGTTCTTCTCATGGGTCTGTCCCATCCGGTGGAGAAGCGAGATCCGCTTCGCGACTGGTGCCGGCCGGTGGCGCGTTCCCCCGAACGCCCGTTGGGCCCTGTGTATGGTTCGACGTCACCAAAGCAATCCCAGGTCAGGGGGCCTCGACCAACATTTGCGAAGATGACGGACACGATTCGGACACGGCCCCGCTCGGGGTCCGGATGATCGCGGAACCGGCTCTCCTCGTCAGCGCGGGTATCCGGGTGCCGACAACGGCACGTGACGGATGATCCTGACGTGATGGAGTGCTGGGTCCGGAAGGTGCTCCGCTCCGGGATCTCGAGCAAGCACGGCACAGGGCGAGTGAGTTGTTCGCCGCTCCCGCCGGACCCTGTTCCCCGAAGGGGGCCCGACATGCTTCAAGGATGACCGACGGGTCGGACGCTGTAGTCGGCTTCCGGATGGAGAAATCCTGTCCACCCGTGGTTGTACGCGGTGACGATCACGGGACGCGGACGGTCAGCGCCGCCCGCGACTCCGCACGGTCCGGACCGGTGGCCGGCGGAAGAGCCAGGTCCAGGATCCGCCACCCGGCCACGGGCCGCCCCGGGACGGGGCCCGCCCCGACCTCGTCGACGGAGGGCTCGCGGAACAGGCCCGATCCCATGGCCTTGAGCAGGGACTCCTTGCGCGCCCACACCGTGGTCACGGCGGCCGGCCGGTCCGCGGCGGGCAGGGTCCGCAGGGCGATGATCTCGGCGGGGTGGAGCAGGGGGACCACCTGCTCGGCGGCGACCGGGTCCTGGAGGCGTTCGACGTCCACCCCCACCTCGCGCTCGGCGGTGGCCACGAGCACCTGGTCGCCGCTGTGCGAGAGGGAGAAGTGCAGGGCGTGGTCCTCGAGCCGCGGCTTGGGCCGGGACCCCACGGCGGGAACGGGCGGTCCCAGGCGCAGCGAGGCCGGGTCCGCGCCGGTGCGGGCGGCGAGCTCGTGGCGCAGCACGCAGTGGGCGACCACGAACCGCCGCCGGTCGCTCTCGTGGCGGAACGCCGCGGCCCGTTTCCGCTCGTCCTCGTCCAGGCAGTCCCGGACAGACTCCGCCCAGCCGATCAGCGGGGCCACGCGGGCGAGCACGACCCGCACGTCCGCGGGGGCGCCCGGCACCGGCAGCTCGACCGTGCCGGGCACGCTCGGCGGGAGCGTCGTCACGACGACGGGCTCACCGGGAGCGGCCGGGATCGGCGCACGCCTCGAGGTCCTCGAGCAGGCGGTGCCGGTTCTCCGCGAGCGGGTGGTGGCCGCCAGGGTACTCGCGCCGCTGCACGGCCCCCGTGCTGACGGGACGCCAGGCGTCCATGCCGGCGGCGTCCACCGTGTGGTCCTCGCTGCCGCGCAGCAGCAGCAGGGGCGCCCCGACCGGGGCGGGGAGCCGGTCGTGGGCCATCGAGACCAGCAGGTCCGCGCGCAGGGCTGGCAGTTGCAGGGCCAGCAGCTCGGGGTTCGCCAGCACCGCCTCGGGGGTGCCGCCGAGCCGCCGCAGCCACCGGGCGAGCGCCTCGTCCGCGCCCGGGTCCTGCGGGTCGAGCCCGGCCCGCAAATCGTCGACCCCGTCGTCCGCCGCGTCCACGGCGCCCGGGGCGGTCTTCGCGGAAAGCGCGAGCAGCGACACCCGGATCCCCTCCCGGTGCTCGAGGAGCGAGGCGAGCTCGGCCGCGACGGAGGCGCCCATGCTGTGGCCCAGGACCACGAGCGGGACGTCCGAGGCCGCCCACGGCGCGCCGGCGACGGCCTCGGCCGCCTCCGCGGCGAGGGCGGCGACCGAGGGCGCCGGCGGCTCCCGGAAGCGGCTCTCCCGGCCGGGGTACTGGACGCCGAGGACGTGCACGTCCTCGCGGACCAGGAACCGCCAGTACCCGGCGGCCGCGCCCGAGGGCGGGCAGCAGAGCACCCGCAGCCGCGGCGTCCGGGCGGGGGCGCCGCTGCGCAGCCGGTCCTGCGCGGAGAGGTCCACGAGGCAGCGCCCGGGGGCGCCGGTCGGTCGGGTGCTCATCGGGGCCGGGCCGCCCGCCTCAGGAGATGGTCGCCAGAACGGCGCCGGCGGAGACGGTGTCTCCGGGGCTCACGGACAGACCCGAGACCGTGCCCGACTTGTGGGCGGTCAGCGGCTGCTCCATCTTCATGGCCTCGAGCACCAGCACGAGATCGCCCTCGGCCACCTCGTCCCCGTTGTCCACCGCGATCTTCACGATGGTCCCCTGCATCGGGGAGCTCAGGCTGTCGCCGCTCGCCGCGGCGGTGCCGCCGCCGCGCGCGGAGCGGGACTTGCGGGGCTTGGCCGCGGCCCCGTTGGGCTTGGCCGTGCCGGGCAGGGCGGGCAGGACCACCTCGAGGCGCTTGCCGGAGACCTCGACGACGATCGCCTGGCGCTCCTCGGCCTCGGGCCCGGCCTGCGGGACGCCCTCGAAGGGCGGGATGGTGTTGTCGAACTCCGTCTCGATCCACCGCGTGTGCACGGAGAAGGGGGCGCCGTCCGCGGGGGCGAACGCGGGATCGGCGACGACGGCGCGGTGGAAGGGGACCACGGTGGGCATGCCCTCGATGCGCAGCTCCGCCAGCGCCCGGCGGGAGCGCTCGAGCGCCTGCTGCCGGGTGGCCCCGGTGACGATCAGCTTGGCGAGCATGGAGTCGAAGTTCCCGCCCACGGTCTCGCCGGCCTGCACACCGGAGTCCACGCGCACGCCGGGACCGCCGGGCAGGTCGAGGGCGGCGATGGTGCCGGGGGAGGGCATGAAGTGCCGTCCCGGGTCCTCGCCGTTGATGCGGAACTCGATCGAGTGGCCGCGGACCTCCGGGTCGTCGTAACCGAGGGCCTCGCCGCGGGCCAGCCGGAACTGCTCCCGCACCAGGTCGATGCCCGTGACCTCCTCGGACACCGGGTGCTCCACCTGCAGGCGGGTGTTGACCTCCAGGAACGTGATCGTGCCGTCCTGGCCCACCAGGAACTCGCACGTGCCCGCGCCCTGATAGCCGGCCTCGCGCAGGATCGCCTTCGAGGAGGCGTAGAGCAGGCGGTTCTGCTCCTCGGACAGGAACGGCGCCGGCGCCTCCTCCACGAGCTTCTGGTTGCGCCGCTGCAGGGAGCAGTCGCGGGTGGAGACGACCACCACGTTGCCGTGGGCGTCGGCCAGGCACTGGGTCTCGACGTGCCGCGGGGCGTCCAGGAAGCGCTCCACGAAGCAGTCGCCGCGGCCGAACGCCGCGGTGGCCTCGCGCACGGCGGACTCGTAGAGCTCCGGGATGTCGTCGCGGTTGCGGACCACCTTGATCCCGCGGCCGCCGCCGCCGAACGCGGCCTTGATGGCCAGGGGCAGCCCGTGCTCGTCGGCGAACGCGAGGACCTCCTCGGCGGAGCCGACCGGGTCGGTGGTGCCGGGGACCTGCGGGGCGCCGACCTTCTCCGCAATGTGGCGGGCGGCCACCTTGTCGCCGAGCTTGGCGATGGCCGCGGGCGGGGGCCCGATCCAGGTCAGCCCGGCCTCGAGCACGGCGAGGGCGAACTCGGCGTTCTCGGACAGGAAGCCGTAGCCGGGATGCACGGCGTCGGCGCCCGAGCGGGCGGCGACGTCGAGGATCTTGTCGATCACCAGGTACGAGTCCGCGGCGGTGGACCCGCCCAGCCCGTACGCCTCGTCCGCCGTGCGGGCGTGCAGGGCGTCCCGGTCCGGGTCGGCGTACACGGCCACGGAGGCGATGCCCTCGTCGCGGGCGGCGCGGATCACGCGCACCGCGATCTCGCCGCGGTTGGCGACGAGCACCTTGGTGATGGGGCGGATGGCGCCGTCCGCGGGGTTCTTACCGGTCACGTCTCACTCCTTGTCGAATCCTCCGATGCACTGTATTCCCCGTCGTGAGCAATCACCCAACCACCCGGCGGCGGACCGGAAATGCGACGCCGTTTCTGTAGGAGTCCTACAAAGCGCAGACCGGTCCCGGCGGGGAGCGGTCCTCAGCGGCCGGCGGTCCACAGCTGGGGCACACTGACGCCCGCCCGGCCGAGCAGCGTGCGCAGGGTGCTGAGGCTCAGGCCGACGACGGCGTGCACGTCGCCCTCCACCCGCTCCACGAACGCCGCGCCGAGCGAGTCGATGGTGAAGGACCCGGCCACCTCCAGGGGCTCGCCGGTGGCCACGTAGGCCGCGACCTCGTCGTCGGACATCCGCGCGAAGAACACCTCGGCGCTGGCGGGCGCGCCGCCGCTCCAGCCGGTCCCGCCGTCCGCCGGGCTCCGCGTGTCCACGAGCCAGTGGCCCGTGTGGAGCACCCCCGAGCGCCCGCGCATGGCCCGGATCCGGGCGGTCGCCGTCGCGGCGTCCAGGGGCTTGCCGTGCACCTCGCCGTCGAGCTCGAAGACCGAGTCGCAGCCCACCACGAGGGCGCCGGCGGCCTCGGGCAGCGCCGCCACGGCCTCCGCCTTGACCCGGGCCAGGACCATCGCGGTCTCCTCGGCGCCGGTCACCCCGCGCTCCCGGACCACGGCGTCCTCGTCCACGTCGGAGACGAGCCGGTCGTGGCCGATCCCGGCGTCGGCCAGCAGCTTGGTGCGGGCGGGGGAGCGGGAGGCGAGGACGAGGCGGGGAGTCACCGTCCCAGGATACGCAGGCCGTGCGCGCGAGGGCCGCGCTGCGCCCCTCGCCCACGCGCGAGGGGCCGCGTCCTGCTGATGAGACGTTCTCCCACCGACAGGACGCGACCCCTCACGATCGCCCGGGACGGGACGCGACACCTCGCGTCCGCCCGGATCAGTACTCGACGACCACGCGGCCCTCGATCTTGCCCTTCTCCATCTCGTCGAGGATCGCGTTGACGTCCTCGAGCGGACGGGTGCTGTAGGTCGGGTGGATCAGACCGCGAGCGTAGAAGTCGAGGGCCTCGACCATGTCCTGGCGCGTGCCCACGATGGAGCCGCGGATGGTCAGGCCCTTGAGCACGATGTCGAAGATCGGCGCCGGGAAGTCCCCGGGCGGCAGGCCGTTGAACACGATCGTCCCGCCGCGGCGGACCATGCCGATCGCCTGGCCGAACGCGGCCGGGTGCACGGCGGTCACCAGCACGGCGTCCGCACCGCCCGGGATCTGCGCGAGCACGGCCTCGGCCGGGTCCTCCGCGAACGCGTTGACGGTGATCTCCGCGCCGTGCTTGCGGGCGAGGGCCAGCTTGTCGTCGGCGACGTCGACCGCCGCGACCCGCAGGCCCATGGCCACCGCGTACTGCACGGCCAGGTGCCCCAGGCCGCCGATGCCCGAGATCACCACCCACTCCCCGGGCCGCGCCTCGGTCATCTTCAGGCCCTTGTAGACGGTGACACCGGCGCACAGCACCGGCGCCACCTCGTACGGGTCGGCGCCCGCGGGGATCTGCGCGGCGAAGCGGGCGTCGACCAGCATGTACTGGCCGAAGGACCCGTCGATGCTGTAGCCGCCGTTGACCTGCTCCTCGCACAGCGTCTCCCAGCCGGTGCGGCAGTTGCGGCAGTGCCCGCACGCCGAGGCCAGCCAGGCGTTGCCCACGAGGTCGCCCTCCTGCACCTCCGTGACCCCCGGGCCGAGAGCCACGACCGTGCCCACGCCCTCGTGGCCCGGGACGAAGGGCGGGGTGGGCTGGACCGGCCAGTCGCCGTGGGCGGCGTGCAGGTCGGTGTGGCACACACCGGTCGAGATCAGCTTGACGAGGACCTGGCCGGGGCCGGGCTCGGGGACCGGGAGGTCCTTGACCTCGAGGGGCTGCCCGAAGGCGGTGACGACGGCGGCGGTCATGGTGCCGGGGACCGCGGTGGCCGCGGACTCCTGGACGGTCGGGGCTTGCTGGGCGTTCATGGTGCTCCTCCTGGAACGGGCGGACGATCGGGACGGGACGGGTGAGGGCGGTTTAGAAGAAGCCCTGGGCGTCCTCGGAGTAGGAGACCAGCAGGTTCTTGGTCTGCTGGTAGTGGTCCAGCATCATGAGGTGGTTCTCGCGGCCGATGCCGGAGGACTTGTAGCCGCCGAACGCGGAGTGGGCGGGGTAGTTGTGGTACTGGTTCACCCACACGCGCCCGGCCTGGATGTCGCGGCCGGCGCGGTAGGCCAGGTTGCCGTTGCGGGCCCAGACCCCGGCGCCTAGGCCGTAGAGGGTGTCGTTGGCGGTGGCCATGGCGTCGGCGTAGTCGGTGAAGCGGGTGACCGACAGGACGGGCCCGAAGATCTCCTCCTGGAAGATGCGCATCGAGTTCTCGCCCTCGAACACCGTGGGGGAGACGTAGAAGCCCTCGGCGAGGTCCCCGTCCAGGACGTTGCGCTCGCCGCCCACGAGGACCTTCGCGCCCTCCTGCTTGCCGATGTCGATGTAGGAGAGGATCTTCTGCAGCTGGTCGTTGGAGGCCTGCGCCCCGACCTGGGTGTCGAGGTCCAGGGGGTTGCCCTGGACCATGCCCTTGACCCGCTCGACGCCGTCGGCGAGCAGCCGGTCGTAGATCGAGCCCTGGATCAGGGCCCGCGAGGGGCAGGTGCAGACCTCGCCCTGGTTGAGGGCGAAGAACGCGAAGCCCTCCAGCGCCTTGTCGTAGAAGGAGTCCTGGGCCGCGGCGACGTCCTCGAAGAAGATGTTCGGGGACTTCCCGCCGAGCTCGAGGGTCACCGGGATGATGTTCTGGGACGCGTACTGCATGATCAGCCGGCCGGTGGTGGTCTCGCCGGTGAAGGCGATCTTGCGGATCCGGGGGCTGGAGGCCAGCGGCTTGCCGGCCTCCACGCCGAAGCCGTTGACCACGTTGACCACGCCCGGGGGCAGGATGTCCGCGAGCAGCTCCATGAGCACCATGATCGAGGCCGGGGTCTGCTCGGCCGACTTGAGCACCACGGCGTTGCCCGCGGCCAGGGCCGGGGCGAGCTTCCACACGCCCATGAGGATCGGGAAGTTCCAGGGGATGATCTGGCCGACCACGCCGAGGGGCTCGTGGAAGTGGTAGGACGTGGTGTTGTCGTCGAGCTGGGAGAGGGTGCCCTCCTGGGCGCGGATGGCCCCGGCGAAGTAGCGGAAGTGGTCGATGGCCAGGGCGATGTCCGCGTTGATGGTCTCGCGCACGGGCTTGCCGTTGTCCCAGGTCTCGGCCACGGCCAGCATCTCGAGGTTCTGCTCCATCCGGTCGGCCACCCGGTGCAGCACGAGGGCCCGCTCGGCGACCGGGGTCTTGCCCCAGGCCGGGGCGGCGGCCCACGCGGCGTCGAGCGCGGCGTCGATGTCCTCGGCGGTGCCGCGGGCCACCTCCGTGAAGGGCTTGCCGTTGACCGGGGAGATGTTCTCGAAGTACTGGCCCTTGACCGGGGCCACCCACTGTCCGCCGATCCAGTGCTCGTAGCGGGGCTTGAAGGTGACCTTCGAGCCCTCGGTGCCCGGCTGCGCGTAGACGGTGGTGAGGGACTGGGTTTCAACGCTCATGGTGACCTGCTCCTGGTGCGTGACGGTGCGAGTGGCACGGGTGCGGACCGCCTCGTCCGCACCATCGTGTGATGCGGATCACGCTACGGGGGGTCACGTTGCACGCACGTTGCACGCACGGTGCGGCGGGCTCCGTGGCCGGTCAGCGGCGCAGCCGCTCCAGCTCGAGCACGGCCTCGGCGCGGGCGGGGGAGCGGGCCGGCAGGAGGCGCAGCAGCAGCGCCCACGCCTCGGCGTCGTCGGCGGCCTCCGGCAGGGTGAGGTACTCGCGCACGGCTTCGGCCGAGCCGTCGGTCAGGACGGCCTCGCGCAGGAGCCCGGTGAGGCGGTGGCGCAGGGCCACGAGGGACGGCGCCTCGGAGTGGGGCAGCAGCGCCCCGGTGTACTCGCGCAGCGCCCGGCGGTGCGAGCCCCGGGCGAGCAGCTCGAGCACCCGGCCCGCGTCCGAGGGCAGCGGGGTCTCGAGCCGGTAGGGGCGGGAGGCGATCGCCGGCCCGCCCCGGGACTCGAGCAGCCGGCGCAGCCGCAGCACCTCGGCGCGCACCGTGGTCTCCTGCGCCCGGCCGGCCCACAGCTGCTCCGACAGCTCCGCGGTGCACAGGCCGTTGCCGGCGCGGGACAGGGCCAGGAGGATCTCGGCGTGGCGCTCGGTGAGCTCCAGCGCCTGACCGTCCAGCACCAGCGCCGGCGGGGCGTCGCCGAGCACGCGCAGGAACGC
>NZ_PDDL01000063.1:0-21464 GCF_020833785.1 Kocuria sp. CCUG 69068 | reverse complement strand
AACGTGGGACATGAAGGCCTCCGGTGGGTGAAGCGGTGAACTAGACAGCTCCACTTCACTACCGGAGGCCTTCCCGTGTCAGCCCGACTCACCGCCTTGCGGCGGGACAACCTCCCTGGACATCACAGCTAACGGCTCGGAGCCGACGACGGAACACCGCCGTGACCGCCCGGCAGCCCTCCACTCCCGGGTCCGGCCGAGCACGCAGCACCGGACGATCCCCGCCGGACAAACCCGCCGTTCTGAGGCCGACGAGCCCGCGCTTCGTGCTGAGGACGCACGAGGATCCTCGCTCGCGCGGGAGCGCGCCGTCATCCGGGGGCAACGGGTTGACCCCCGGATCCCGTGGCGAAAAACTGGGCACCACGGATGTCGTCGGAGCACACCGAAGGACCACGTCATGGGCATCATACAGGTCGACCTCTTCCTCACCCTCGACGGCGTCTACCAGGCGCCGGGCGGGCCCGAAGAGGACCGTGCGGGCGGCTTCGAGCTCGGCGGCTGGCAGGGGACGTACTTCGACGACGAATCGGGCGCGACGATCGGCGCCGGGATCGAGCGCATCGACGCACTGCTGCTCGGTCGCCGGACCTACGACATCTTCGCCGGCTACTGGCCGGACCACGGCGACGCCGACCCGATCGCCGCGAAGTTCAACACGGTGCCGAAGTTCGTCGTGTCCCGCACGCTGACCGACCCGTCGTGGGAGGGAACCACGGTGCTGACGGAGGTCGCCGCCGAGGTGCGAGCCCTCAAGGACCGGTTCGACGAGATCCACGTCATCGGCAGCGGCGACCTCGTGCGGACGCTGCTGAAGGACGACCTCGTCGACCGGCTGAACCTGCTCCTCTATCCGCTGGTGCTGGGCTCGGGCAAGCGCGTCTTCGGCGACGGCACCGTCCCGGCCGCCTTCACCCTGGCGCAGCCGCCGCGGGCGTTCCCGAAGGGAGCGGTCTCGCTCGTCTACGAGCGGGCCGGCGACCCGGTCACCGGCGTGGACGTCTCCCAGCCGACGCGGTGAACGACTCCGTGACGCCCTGATCTCCGCATCCCTCTCACCGGCAACCGGGTCTCCGGGTGACCGGTGCCGCCGCCGCGTCGATCACGTGGAGGAAGACATCCAGAGGGATCCGCTATAATGCGGCCGTCCGAACCCGCGAAGAAGGGCCTGGGATGGACGAGCTGGAGGCACCGCGGTACCGGGTGCCGTTGCGGCTGCAGGGTGTGGAAGGCAGGATCGCGACCTTCGTGGTGCCGTCGGAGTTCGCAGAGCACATTGCCTCGGCCACGCCGGCGAAGAACGCCTGGACCCGCGATTTCAACACAGGTCTCGTCGGCGGGGTCCGCATCGATCGATCCACCACGCCGCCGACGGTGGTCAGCTACCTCACCCGGCCCTTGAAGCAGATCGACGTTGCCGGCGAAGGATGGGTGGCGCTGCTCCGCCGTGACACGCGGCCCCGGGCCAAGAGGCCCTACCAGTTGGTCTCCGTGACCCGCAGCATCGGTCAGGGCAAGGCCAAGAGCTCGGACGGCGGTCCGGCGCCGGTTCCGGTCCACACTGCCCCGCCCATGGCCCTGGACGACCGGATCTGATGTCCTGGCCTCACGGGCGCACCACCCAGGAGACCCGGTGGAGGGGGGACGGCGATGCCGAACGAGGAGGTCTTCGTACCCTACGGCCCCACTCACTGGGCCGCTCTGGGCGTCTGCGCCCTCGGGGCTGTGCTCGTGGTGATGCTGGGCCGCCGCCTGCGGGACTCCGCGGCCGAGGTGGTGTTCTCGCGGGCTTTCGCCGCGGTGCTGACCGCGTACACGGTGACGATGCTCGTCCACCGGTCGGTGCCGGCCAATTTCGACGTCCACGTCTCTCTGCCGGTCCACCTCTCGGACCTCGCGTGGATGGTCGCCGCCATCGCCCTCTGGACACGGGCCCGCTGGGCGACGGCGCTCACCTACTACTGGGGGCTGACTCTCAACCCGCAGGCCATCCTCACCCCGGCACTCGACTCGCCGGACTTCCCCCACATCGACTTCATCGACCTCTGGGTCCAGCACATCCTGGTCCTCTGGGCCACCCTGTACCTGATCTGGGGACGCGGCGGCCGCATCAGCTGGGGCAGCTACCGTCTGGCCATGGTCGTCACCGTCACGTGGGCCACGGCTGCCTTCGGACTCAACAACTGGCTGGGGACCAACTACGGCTTCCTCAACGGCAAGCCGGACAACCCCTCGATCCTCGACCTGCTCGGACCCTGGCCGTGGTACCTGCTGGTCGAGTTCCTCAACATCGCCGTGGCCTGGGCGCTCATCACCTGGCCCTGGACGATCCGGCGACAGAGCACCGCCGACCCCCGGGTCGGCGCGGCAGGCTGAGGCAGCACGGCACCAGGGCATCGAGTCATGCCTGTCGACGACGGCGGCCCGGCCCACCTCGGGAAGGTGGACCGGACCGCCGTCGTCGTCCGCATGGTTCAGGCCGGGATCAGAAGTCCCAGTCCTCGTCCTCCGTGTTCACGGCCTTGCCGATCACGTAGGAGGAGCCCGAGCCGGAGAAGAAGTCGTGGTTCTCGTCGGCGTTCGGGGACAGCGCGGACAGGATGGCCGCCGAGACGTCCGTCATCTCCTTGGGGAACAGCGCCTCGAAGCCCAGGTTGTTCAGGGCCTTGTTGGCGTTGTAGTGCAAGAACTTCTTGACGTCCTCGGTCCACCCGACACCGTCGTAGAGGGACTCGGTGTAGCGCACCTCGTTCTCGTAGAGCTCCTCGAGCAGCTCGTAGGTGTAGAGCTTCAGCTCGTCCTGGCGCTCCTGGGACTCCAGGGCCATGGCCCGCTGGAACTTGTAGCCGATGTAGTAGCCGTGCACGGCCTCGTCACGGATGATGAGGCGCACCAGGTCGGCCGTGTTCGTCAGCTTGGCCCGGGAGGACCAGTACATGGGCAGGTAGAACCCGGAGTAGAAGAGGAAGGACTCGAGCAGGGTCGAGGCCACCTTCTTCTTCAGCGGGTCGTCGCCCTTGTAGTACTTGATGATGATGTCGGCCTTCTTCTGCAGGTACGGGTTCTCCCGTGACCAGCGGAAGACGTCGTCGATCTCCTTCATGGAGGACAGCGTCGAGAAGATGGAGGAGTAGGACTTCGCGTGCACCGACTCCATGAACGCGATGTTGGTGTACACCGCCTCCTCGTGCAGGGTGACGGCGTCCGGGATCAGGGAGACGGCGCCCACGGTGCCCTGGATGGTGTCCAGCAGCGTCAGACCGGTGAACACCCGCATGGTGAGCTGCTGCTCCTCCGCGGTGAGGGTCTTCCACGAGGGGACGTCGTTGGAGATCGGCACCTTCTCGGGCAGCCAGAAGTTCGCGGTCAGCCGGTCCCAGACCTCGTCGTCCTTGGGGTCCTCGATCCGGTTCCAGTTGATGGCCTGGGCCTGGTGGTGGAGCAGCTGCACCTTGTCGATGCTCTCGCTCTTCTCCAGAGTCATGATCTGTCTCTTCCTCGAACGGGGTGGACCCCCGCGCGCGTCCTGCGGACGCGCGCGGGGAGTTGTGGGGTGGTCGCCGGGGCTCCGGCGGTCAGAGCATGCAGGAGACGCAGCCCTCGACCTCGGTGCCCTCCAGCGCCAGCTGGCGGATGCGGGAGTAGTACATCGTCTTGATGCCCTTGCGCCACGCGTAGATCTGCGCGCGGTTGATGTCCCGGGTGGTGGCCGTGTCCTTGAAGAACAGGGTCAGCGACAGGCCCTGGTCCACGTGCTGGGTGGCCGCGGCGTAGGTGTCGATGATCTTCTCGTAGCCGATCTCGTACGCGTCCTGGAAGTACTCCAGGTTCTCGTTGTTCATGAAGGGCGCCGGGTAGTACACGCGGCCCAGCTTGCCCTCCTTGCGGATCTCGATCTTCGAGGCGATCGGGTGGATCGAGGACGTCGAGTTGTTGATGTAGGAGATCGACCCGGTCGGCGGCACGGCCTGCAGGTTCTGGTTGTACATGCCGTGCTCCATGACCGAGGCCTTGAGCTGCTCCCAGTCCGCCCGGGTGGGGATGTGCACGCCCGCCTCGGCGAACAGCTCCCGCACCCGCCCGGTGGCCGGGACCCAGTCCCGGTCGGTGTACTTGGTGAAGTACTCCCCCGACGCGTACTGGGACCGCTCGAAGCCGGCGAACACCGCCTTGCGCTCCTTCGCGATCTCGTTCGACGCGCGGACCGCGTGGTACGTGACCGTGTAGAAGTAGATGTTCGTGAAGTCGAGGCCCTCCTCGGAGCCGTAGTGGATGTGCTCCTTCGCGAGGTAGCCGTGCAGGTTCATCTGCCCGAGACCCACGGCGTGGGACATCTGGTTGCCGCGCTCGATCGAGGGCACCGAGGTGATGTCGGACATGTCCGACACCGCGGTGAGCCCGCGGATCGCGGTCTCCACGGACTGCCCGAAGTCCGGGGACTCCATGGTCAGCGCGATGTTGAGGGAGCCGAGGTTGCAGGAGATGTCCTTGCCGACCTCGTCGTAGTTCAGGTCCTCGTGGTACGTGGACGGCTCGGAGACCTGGAGGATCTCGGAGCAGAGGTTGGACATGATGATCTTGCCGTCGATCGGGTTGGCCCGGTTCACCGTGTCCTCGAACATGACGTACGGGTAGCCGGACTCGAACTGGACCTCGGCGAGGGTCTGGAAGAACTCGCGGGCGTTGATCTTCTTCTTGGTGATCCGGCCGTCCGCGACCATCTCGTGGTACTTCTCGGACACGTTGACGTCGGAGAACGGCATGCCGTAGACCCGCTCCACGTCGTACGGGGAGAACAGGTACATGTCCTGGTTCTTCTTGGCCAACTCGAACGTGATGTCGGGGATGACCACGCCCAGGGAGAGGGTCTTGATCCGGATCTTCTCGTCCGCGTTCTCCCGCTTGGTGTCCAGGAAGCTGTAGATGTCCGGGTGGTGGGCGTGCAGGTACACCGCGCCCGCGCCCTGGCGGGCGCCCAGCTGGTTGGCGTAGGAGAACGAGTCCTCCAGCAGCTTCATGATGGGGATGATGCCCGAGGACTGGTTCTCGATCTTCTTGATCGGGGCCCCGGCCTCGCGGACGTTGGTCAGCGCGAACGCCACGCCGCCGCCGCGCTTGGACAGCTGCAGGGCGGAGTTGATCGACCGCCCGATGGACTCCATGTTGTCCTCGATGCGGAGCAGGAAGCAGGAGACGAGCTCGCCGCGCTGCTGCTTGCCCGCGTTGAGGAACGTGGGGGTCGCCGGCTGGAAGCGCCCGGAGATGATCTCGTCGACCAGCTGCGTGGCGAGCAGCTCGTTGCCGTCGGCGAGGTAGAGGGAGACCATGACCACGCGGTCCTCGAAGCGCTCGAGGTAGCGCTGGCCGTCAAAGGTCTTCAGCGTGTAGGACGTGTAGAACTTGAACGCGCCCAGGAAGGTCTCGAAGCGGAACTTCTGGGAGTACGCCCGCTTGGAGAGCTCCTTGATGAACTCCATGCTGTACTTCGCCAGGACCTCGGGCTCGTAGTACTGGTGCGAGACCAGGTAGTCGAGCTTCTCCTCGAGGTCGTGGAAGAAGACGGTGTTGTTGTTCACGTGCTGCAGGAAGTACTGCCGGGCGGCCTGCCGGTCGGCGTCGAACTGGATGTGCCCGTCGGCGTCGTAGAGGTTCAGCAGGGCGTTGAGCTCGTGGTAGCCCAGGCCCCGGTACTTCTCGGGAACGCGCGTGTCCTCGTGGCCGGGCTCGACGCTCACGCCCGGAGCTGCGGAAATTGTCGCCAAAACTGTTCCAATCCTTGATTTACCTGGTGGACATCCTCGGGGGTGCCCATGAGCTCGAACTTGTAGAGGACGGGGACGCCGCACTTGGCCGCGATCTTGTCCGCGGCCAGGCAGAACGCCGACCCGAAGTTGGTGTTCCCCGCGCCGATGACGCCGCGCAGGAACCGCCGGTTGGTCTCCCTGTTGAGGAACTTCACGACCTGCGGCGGGACGGCCCCGCTGCCGTTGGGCCGCCCGTACGTCGGGGCGGCCAGCACGAAGGGCTCGGTGATCTCGGGGGGCTCCTCCCCGGTCAGAAGAGGAAGGCGCAGCACGCGGGCGTCGAGCTTCTCGACGAAGCGGTGCGTGTTGTTGGAGACCGAGGAGAAGTAGACCACCAGTGGGGCGTGGCTGTCCGGTGCCGCGGCGGTGTCGCCGTGGTCCTGCTGAGCGGTCCCGGGACGGGTGCCGGGGTGGTGCGTGCTCATTGCTTCCGCGCTCCGAAATGGGGTCGGTGGTGGATGGACCGGGGCGCCGCGGGGAAGCGGGAGGCGCTCCGGCCTCAGGCCGAGAGGAGGACGGCCAGGGAGGTGATCTTGTCCGGGCGGTAGCCGGACCAGTGCTCGGTCGCCGTCTCGACGACCGGGACCTGCTGGTAGCCGAGGGCCAGGACGTGGGCCAGGGCGGCCTCGTCCTCGGTGACGTCGACGACGTTGTACTCGATGCCCTTCTTGCTCAGGGCCCGGTAGGTGGCATTGCACTGGACGCAGGCCGGCTTGCTGTACACGGTCACGGACATCGCTGTTTCCCCTTGGTCGATCGGGTGGTTTGTGGGGGAGATCCGGGACTTCCGCAGGGTCTGCGGCGGTGAAGGAGTCTCTCCGGGTGGCTGATTTCAATACTACATCTAGTGCCAGGAAGGGGAAGCGACCCCTAGATGCAGTGGTGAGGGTTGTCCACAGCTCCTCTCTCGCTATCCCCAGAACCACCGCCGGCCATCCACAGGCGGCCTCCGCGGGGGGTCGCGGAATCCCGCCGCCGGGGTCCCGTTGTGCACAGGCTGTGCGCACCGCGGGACCCCCGGCCGGTGGACAGGATTAATTTTCGGACACGGCGTGTCGGGTCCGGCGGCGGGGCCGGCGCAGCCCGACCGCCGCGGCCGCCAGGCGGGCCCGCAGGCCCCGGTAGGGCGGGTAGACGACCCGCAGCGTGTCGGGGGCGAGCGGCTTGTCCAGGACCGCGCGCGCGTGGGAGAACGTGGTGAACGAGAACTTCCCGTGGTACGCGCCGGTGCCGCTCTCCCCCACGCCGCCGAACGGCAGCTCGGGGCTGGTCAGGTGCAGCAGCGGGGCGTTGAAGGACAGTCCGCCGGAGGACGTGCGCCGGCGGAACAGCTCCTTGACCGAGCGCTCCTCGGAGAACACGTAGAGGGCCAGCGGCTTGTCCCCGGCGGTGATCAGCTCGACGGCGTGCTCCGCGGAGGCGACCGGGACCAGGGGCAGCACGGGGCCGAAGAGCTCCTCGGCCATGAGCGGGCCGTCCGGGGCGGAGCGCACCACCGTGGGCGCGAGGTAGCGCTCCCCCGGCTCGGCGGTCCCGCCGCAGACGACGTCGTGGGCGGGGACCTGCTCCAGGAGCCCCACCAGCCGGTCGAGGTGGCGCCCGGTGACGATCCGCCCGTAGGAGTCGCTGCGGGACGGGTCCTCGCCGTAGTGCTCCTCCACGGCCCGCAGGAGCTCCGGTTCGAGAGCGGCGAGCGTCTCCGGGGTGCCGAGCACGTGGTCCGGGGCCACGCAGGTCTGGCCGGCGTTGAGGAACTTCCCCCACACGATCCGCCGGGCGGCGGTGCGCAGGTCGGTCGAGCCGTCCACCCAGACCGGGGACTTCCCACCCAGCTCGAGGGTCACCGGGGTCAGGTGCCGGGCCGCGGCGGCCATCACGATCCGGGCCACCGTCCCGTTGCCGGTGTAGAAGACGTGGTCGAAGCGGTGCTCGAGCAGTCGCGTGGTCTCCGGCACGCCGCCCTCGACCACGCGCACGCAGTCCCCCAGATAGCGTTCGAGCAGCTCGGCCAGCACCCCGGAGACGGTCGCGGAGACCTCGGAGGGCTTGACGACGACGGTGTTGCCGGCGGCGAGCGCTCCCGCCAGCGGGCTCAGGACGAGCTGGACGGGATAGTTCCACGGCGCCATCACGAGCACGGTCCCGAGCGGCTGGTGCTCCACGCGGGAGCGGGCCGGGGCGAGGCTCAGCGGGACGGGGACGCGGGCCGGGGTCATCCAGCGGCCGAGCTCCTTGCGGATGCCGGCGATCTCCTCGAGGGTGAAGCCGAGCTCGGTCAGCCACGCCTCCGCCGGGGGCTTGCCGAGGTCGGTGGCCAGCGCCTCCTCGAGCACCGTCCGGTTCTCCCGCACGAGGTCCTCGAGCCGGTGCAGCCGGTCCAGCCGGGTCGCGAGGTCGACGTCGGGCACGAAGGCCGCCCGGGCACCGGCGACGGCGGCGTCCACGGCCGGGAAGTCCGCCGGGAAGTCTGCCGAGGGGTCCGCCGGGACGTCTGCCGAGTCGTCTGCCGGTGCGGGGGCGGGGAGGGTGCTGCGGGTGCTGGTCATGGGTCCAGGGTAGGGCCCGGCTCGGACGCCGCAGCCCGCCGGTCAGAGCAGGCCGTGCTCCGCGAGCTGCCGCGAGATCGAGGCGCCGTCGTTGCCCTCGATCCACAGCGTGCCCTCGGGGATGGTGACCCGCCGCTCCTCGTTGACCAGCGGGGTGCCGGCCAGCACGGCCTCCGCCGGGGACAGGTTGCGGATCACGATGGCGGCCACGTGCTCGGGATAGCGGTGCACGAAGCCGCTGTAGATCTCGGGGTCGTGCTGGCCGTCGTCGCCGATGAGGATCCAGCGCACGTGCGGGAAATTGCGGGCCAGCCGCTCGAGGTTCTGCACCTTGTGCGCGGCCCCGGCCCGGAACCACCGGTCCGTGGTGGGTCCCCAGTCGGTGAGCAGCAGGGCCCCGGCCGGGTAGGCGTTGCGCGTGAGGAAGCGGCGCAGGGTCGGCGCCACGTTCCACGCCCCCGTGGAGAGGTAGAGGAACGGCGCCTCGTGGTGGCGGTGCAGCAGCCGGTCCATCATGACCGCCATCCCGGGGGTGGGCGTGCGGGCGTGCTCGTTGAGCACGAACGAGTTCCAGGCGGCCAGCATGGGCCGGGGCAGGGCCGTGACCATGACGGTGTCGTCGATGTCGGAGACCACCCCGATGCGCTGCTCGTCGGCCACGACGAACACGCGGGACTCGACCGTCTCGGAGCCCTCCGTCTGCATCCACACGGTGTGCTCGCCGGGGGCCAGGGACACCTGCAGGTCGACGTCGACCACCCCGCCCTTGTCGGCCACCAGGTGGAACTCGAACTCGTCGATCCAGATGTTGACGTGGGCGAAGGCGATGGGCACGGAGGTGAACGAGCGCCAGCCGCGGATGGACTCGGCGCTCTCGTCGGTGGACTCGATCAGCCCCCGGGTCTTCAGCAGGGCCCGGCCCAGGACCCGCACGTGGTGCTCGGAGCCGTAGCCCTCGAAGGCCACCATGACCGGGATGTCCCCGCGGGCCTCGGCGCGCCGCTGCCGGAACCGGTGGAGCCGCTGCTCGAGGCGGTAGCCCACGTTGATGGCTTCCTCGGCGACCTGGTCGACGGTCTGCTTGAGCTCCGAGCTGCTGGATTTCTTGGCCATGCGCCCAGTCTTCCACAGGGCACACCGCGGACACGGCGGCGCCCGCGGGGCGGGCCGCGCCGGAGGTCCGGTGCGGCCCGCCCCGCGGGCGGTCGGGGTCCGCGGACTAGTTCTTGATGTAGCCGTTGGGGTTGAGCACGTACTTGGTGGCCGCCCCGGCGTCGAACTCGGCGTAGCCCTGCGGCGCCTCCTCCAGCGGGATGGCCTTGGCGTTGACGGCCTTGGCGATCTGGATCTTGTCGTGCAGGATCGCCATCATCAGCTGCCGGTTGTACTTCATCACCGGGCACTGCCCCGTGGTGAAGGACAGCGACTTCGCCCATCCCGTGCCGAGGCTGATCGACAGGGACCCCTTCTTCGCGGCCTCGTCCACGGCTCCGGGATCCCCGGTGACGTACAGGCCCGGAATGCCCAGCGCCCCGCCGGCGGCGGTGATGTCCATCAGGGAGTTGAGCACGGTGGCCGGGGCCTCGTGGGAGGCGTCCTTGCCGTGCCCACGGGCCTCGAAGCCGACGGCGTCCACGCCGCAGTCGACCTCCGGGACACCCAGGATCTGCTCGATCTGCTCGGCGGGCGAGCCCTTCGAGACGTCGACGGTCTCGCAGCCGAAGCTGCGGGCCTGGGCCAGCCGCTGCTCGTTCATGTCGCCCACGATCACCACCGCGGCTCCCAGCAGGTGCGCCGAGGCCGCCGCGGCCAGGCCCACCGGTCCGGCACCGGCGATGTAGACGGTCGAGCCCACGCCCACCCCGGCCGTCACCACGCCGTGGTAGCCGGTGGGCAGGATGTCGGAGAGCATGGTCAGGTCCATGATCTTCTCCAGGGCCTGGTCCCGGTCCGGGAACTTCAGCAGGTTCCAGTCCGCGTAGGGCACCAGCACGTACTCGGCCTGACCGCCGACCCAGCCGCCCATGTCCACGTAGCCGTAGGCGGAGCCCGGCCGGTCCGGGTTGACGTTGAGGCAGATGCCGGTCTTGCGCTCCTTGCAGTTGCGGCACCGGCCGCAGGAGATGTTGAACGGGACGGAGACGATGTCCCCGACCTTGATGAACTCGACGTCCGGCCCGCACTCGATGACCTCGCCCGTGATCTCGTGACCGAGGACCAGGTCCGTGGGGGCCGTGGTGCGCCCGCGCACCATGTGCTGGTCCGAGCCGCAGATGTTGGTGGCCACGGTCCGGAGGATGACCCCGTGCGGGACCTTCCGGCCGATGTTGGCCGGGTTGATCCCCGGCGCGTCCTTGAGATCGAACTCCGGGTACTCGGTGTCGATGACCTCGACCTTGCCGGGACCCTTGTAGGCGACCGCTCTGTTCCCTGCCATCATGACCTCTTCCGTGGTGGATGTCCGTCACGGGCGTCCACGGTGGGTCTCCACCGTCGACGCCCTTGTCCCCGACGGAACTCCCCACGCTGTGGCCTCTAGCTCGCTGTGACCCGGGTCACGGAGGACGGCCGCCGGTGGTGCTGACGCTAACAGGACGCGTCAACGAACGGAAGGGAAGGAAGCTGAGAAGACGCGAAAGAGCCCGCCCCGCGTGATGCGGAACGGGCTCTTTCGTCCTGGTGGAGCTGAGGGGACTCGAACCCCTGACCCTTTGCATGCCATGCAAATGCGCTACCAGCTGCGCCACAGCCCCAGGTCGTTACCTCGGAGACACTATCACAACCTTCACGGGCTCCTTCTCAGTCACCCTGTTCCGGTTGTTCCCGCGCCTCGCTGGGCAACGCATTCATAGTAGACAGCCGATCAGGCTCCAGGCAAATCGTCGGTGGCGGGGGCCGCGGCGGTCCGGTTGGAGAGCGGTCCGAGGTCCACCACGGGGCTGTCCCGCCACAGCCGCTCGAGGGCGTAGAACGCCCGGTCCTCGTCGTGCTGCACGTGGATCACGACGTCGCCGTAGTCCAGGAGCACCCAGCGGCCCTCGGAGCGGCCCTCGCGGCGGATCGGGCGCAGCTCGAGGCGCTCGACGAGCTTCTCCTCGATCTCGTCGACCACGGCGTTGACGAGCCGCTCGTTGGAGGCGGAGGCGACGAGGAAGGCGTCGGTGATGCCCAGGGCCTCGCTGACGTCGAGGGCCACGATGTCGTGGGCCTGCTTGGCGTCCGCCGCGGCGGCCGCGACCTGGAGGATGGAGAGGGAGAGATCGTTGACAGTCAAGGAGGATCCTTTCCCGGCGAACCGGAGGTCCCGTCCCGTGGGGACGGTTGGAGTGGAGGAGTCGTGCAGGTACGGGTGGTGCGGGAACGGTCGGTGCGGTGGAGCCGGCGGGGTGCTCAGAGCACGAACAGCACGAGCACGACGGCGAGGGCCGCGAGCACCGCCAGCAGCAGGAACCACCAGGCGCCGTTCGTGCGGCGGCGGTACTCCCGGGGCTCCAGCAGCTCGAGCCCCTCGGCGGTGCTGGCCGGCACGGGGGCGGCCGGCGGATCGTCCTCGGCCGCGGGCCACGACGCCGCGGGCCCGGACGGAACGGCCCCCAGCGGAGCCGGTGGGTCCTCCGCGTGCCCGTGCTCCTCGTGGTCACCGGCCGCGGCGGGCGCGACCGGTGTGGAGCCGTGGTGCTCGGGATCCGTGGGCGCGACGATCTCGATGTGCGTGAGCGCCGCCAGGTCCTCCGGGGCGAGCCGGTTGCTGAACAGGGCCGGGTCGACGTGCACCGGGTCGTGGGACACGTGCTCGTCCGGCCCGTCCGGGCCGCCGCCGGGGAACACGACGGTGATCTGCTCGAGCGGCTCCTGCGGGTCCTCCGGCACCGCCGGAGGACGCGGGGCCGCAGCGGGCTGCCCCGGGCCGGGCGGTGCGGAGCCGGGCGCCGGGGCCTCCGGAGCCGCCACCGGCTCCCGGACCGCGGTGTCAGCGCCCGGGTCGGCCTGCGCGGCGCCGGCCTGGGCGGCGAGCTCCGCGAACCGGCGCTGCTTCTCGAGCAGCTCGGGGTCCGCCGGGCCGGCGCCGGCCTCCTCGAGCTCGCGGGCGCGCTCGGCCAGCTCGCGCTGCAGACGGGCCAGCCGCCGCGGCCCGAGGGGCTTGACGGGGCGGACCGGCACGCCGTCCCCCCCGAGGTCGATGATGGGCGCCGGTCCGGAGGGCGGCGGCGCCGGGGCCCGGTCGGGGTCCGGTGCGGCGCCGTCCCGCACGTCGTCCTCGCCGGCCATCAGGGTGCCTTCGCCGAGACGCCGCGGGCGCCGACGTGGTCCGTCGTCGTCCCGTCCTCGGGTCCGAGGTAGAGGCCGTACTTGTTGATGTACTGCACCACGCCGTCGGGCACGAGGTACCAGACGGGCTTGTGCTCGGCCACGCGGGCGCGGCAGTCCGTGGAGGAGATCGCCATCGCGGGCACCTCGAGCAGGTTCACGCCGCTGGAGCCCACGGGCGCGGCCAGGTCGTGGCCCGGCCGGGTGACGCCGACGAAGTGGGCGAGCTGCCAGAGCTCCTCGGCGCCCTTCCACGTCAGGATCTCCGCCATGACGTCCGCGCCCGTGATGAAGAACAGGTCCGCCTCCGGGCGCTGCCGCTTCAGGTCCCGCAGGGTGTCGACCGTGAACGTGGGACCGTCGCGCTCGATGTCCACCCGGCTGACCGTGAACCGCGGGTTGGAGGCCGTGGCGATCACCGTCATGAGGTAGCGGTGCTCCGCGGGGCTCACCGCCCCGGCGGCCTTCTGCCAGGGGTGCCCGGTCGGGACGAACACGACCTCGTCGAGGTCGAACTCCCCCGCCACCTCGGACGCGGCCACGAGGTGGCCGTGGTGGATGGGGTCGAACGTCCCGCCCATGACGCCGAGCCGGGTGCGGCCCGGCCTCCGGGGCGGGACGGCCGTGCCCGTCAGGGGCAGGCCCCGGGTCCGGGCGGCGGTGTCCTGCGGAGCGGTCGTCACGACGATGGGGTTCCCCGGCTCAGCCGTGGCGCTTGGCCGCGTACTCGTCGAGCATGGCTCGCTCGTCCGCGGGCAGGTCGGCGGGGTCCTGGTGCTGGCCGACCTCCGGGCTGAGGCCCCGGTTCGCGAAGGAGAGCGTCACCACCATGAGGCCGATCAGCACGACGAATACGGAGGCGCCCCAGACCCACGGGGGAACTCCGGCCTCGGCGGCGGCGTGCCCGCCCTCGGCGGCTGCGAGGACGGTGGTGACGGTCTGCTGGAACATGGGGATCCCTTCTGTCGCCGGCGTGGCGGCGGGTGGTCGGTGGACGGCCCTGCCGCCTCGGCCGGCTGGCCCGGACGGCTCTCATCGTACTGAATCCGCGGCGGGCCCGCCGCGTCCGGGGCTCAGGCGCGGACGTGCCCGTCGCCCTGGACGATCCACTTCGTGGTGGTCAGCTCCTCCAGGCCCATGGGTCCGCGCGCGTGCATCTTCTGGGTGGAGATGCCGATCTCGGCGCCGAGACCCAGCTGGCCCCCGTCGGTGAAGCGGGTGGAGGCGTTGACCATGACCGCGGCGGCGTCGATCTCGGCGACGAACCGCTCGGCGGAGGCGAGGTCGTTGGTCACGATCGCCTCGGTGTGCCGGGTGGACCACCGGTCGATGTGCTGGAGCGCCTCGTCCAGGGAGTCCACCACCTTCACGGCCAGGTCCATGGACAGGTATTCGGTGCCCCAGTCCTCGTCGGTGGCGCGCAGGTGGTGGCTGCCGGCCGGCAGCAGGGCCTCGGCCCGCTCGTCCACGTGCAGCGTGACGCCGGCCCGGTCGAGGGCCGCGAGCACGGCGGCCCCGTGCTCGAAGCCGCGGTGCAGCAGGAGGGTCTCCGTGGTGTTGCACGTGCTCGTGCGGTGGGTCTTGGAGTTGACGACCACGTCCACGGCCATCTTCTTCGACGCCGAGTGGTCGACGAAGAGGTGGACGTTGCCCTCGCCGGTCTCGATGACGGGGACCTTGGCGTTCTGGACGACGGACTGGATCAGACCGTGCCCGCCGCGCGGGATGAGGACGTCGACCTTCCCGCGGGCCGCCATGAGCGCGTTCGCGCCCTCGCGGCCGTACTCGTCGACGCTCTGGACGCAGTCCACGGGCAGCTTCACGTCGGCCAGGGAGTCCCGGATGATGCCCACGAGGGCCCGGTTGGACTCCTCCGCGGCCGAGCCGCCGCGCAGCAGCACCGCGTTGCCGGACTTCAGGGCGATCCCGGCGATGTCCACGGTGACGTTGGGGCGGGCCTCGTAGATGGCGCCGACCACGCCCATCGGCACGCGCACCTGGCGCATCCGCAGCCCGTTGGGCAGGGTGCTGCCGCGGACGAACCCGCCCACGGGGTCGGGCAGCGCGGCGAGCTCGCGCAGGCTCTCGGCCAGGCCGGTGATCCGCTCGGCGTCCAGCTTGAGCCGGTCCAGGAGGGCCGTGGAGGTCCCGTTCACGCGGCCGCGCTCGAGGTCCTTGGCGTTCGCGGCGAGCACCACGTCCTGCTTGCGCTCGATGCGGTCGGCGATGGCGAGCAGCGCCCGGTCCTTCCAGGCCCGGGTGGCGCGGCCCAGGACGCGGGCGGAGTCCCTGGCGTCGTCGGCCATCGCGGCGACGCCGGCGACGGGGTCCTCCCCGAAGGTGGCGATGACGCCGGTGTCGGTCACGACCGCCTTGCCGGTCGTGCGGGTGGCTTCGTCGGTGGTCACGGAATCGTGTGCGGCGGAAGTCATTTCTTCAGTTTAGTCCGTGCGCCGCGGGCGCGCAGGACCACGAGGTTGTCCACGTGCACGAGCTCCCGGCTGTAGTCGTCCCCGAGCTCCTCCGCCAGCACGGAGGTGGACTTGCCGAGCATCGGCGGGATCTCGTCCGAGGAGTAGTTGCTGAGCCCGTGGGCGATCTCCTTGCCCTCCTGGTCACGCAGCGAGACGGGCTCCCCCGCCTCGAACGTCCCGGACACGCCGGTGACCCCGGCGGCCAGCAGCGAGTTGCGGTCGCGGATCGCCTCGACGGCGCCCGGGTCCAGGGTCAGGGAGCCCTTGATGTCCGCGAGGTGGGCCAGCCACAGCAGCCGGACGTTGCGCCGCCCGCCGGAGGTCGCGAACCAGGTGCCGACGTCCTCGCCGTCCAGGGCGCGGGTGATGTTCTGGGCCGAGGTGACGAGCGCGGGGATGCCCGAGGCCGCGGCGATCCGGGCCGCCTGGACCTTGGTGACCATGCCGCCGGAGCCGACGCCGGCGCGGCCGACCGACCCGATCTGCACGCCCTCGAGATCCTTGATGGGATCGTTCACCACCGGGATCCGCTCCCCGCCCTTGCGGGGGTCCATGGTGTAGAGGGCGTCGACGTCGGAGAGCAGCAGCAGGACGTCGGCCTTGATCAGGTGGGCGATCAGGGCGGCGATCCGGTCGTTGTCGCCGAACTTGATCTCCTGGCTGGACACGGCGTCGTTCTCGTTGACGATGGGCAGCACCCCGAAGTCCAGGAGCCGTTCGATCTGGCGGTGGGTGTTCTTGTAGTGGCTGCGCCGCATCAGGTCCTCGGCGGTGACCAGCACCTGGCCCACCGTGACGCCGTAGCGGGCGAAGGACTCGATGTAGCGGCCCATGAGCAGGCCCTGCCCCACGGCGGCGGCCGCCTGCTTGCCGGCCAGGTTCTTCGGCCGCCGGGACAGCCCCAGGGGCGCCAGGCCGGCCGTGATGGCGCCCGAGGAGACGAACACGAGCTCGATGCCGCGGGCCTTCGTCTCGCCGAGGGCGTCCACGATCATCCGCACGGCCTGCTCGTCGATCGAGCTCTCGATGGACGTCAGCGAGGACGAGCCGACCTTGACCACCACGCGGTGGGCGCGCGGGATGTCCTCGCGGCGCTCGATGGGGCTGCGCCGGTTCTTGCCGCGGTTCTCGCTGCTGAGCTGGACCGCGGACTTCTCCGCGACCTCCTCGAGCTGCTCGACGTCGATCTCGTTCGTCTGCTCGTTCATCCTGGGCGTCTCCCTCGTCCGGTGGGCGTCGTCGGTGTGTCGGTCAGTCGGTGTGTCGGGTCAGTCGGTGTGGCGGGTCGGTCGTCGGGTGGTGGCCGCGGGGCGTCCGGCACGTGCGGCCGCGGTCCGCCCCGCGGGCGGGCTCAGTCGTCGGTGCCGGCCGGGGCCTCGCCGCGCCGGGCGTCGACCGACTCGGTCCACACCCCGGCGGAGCGCTCGGCCTCGAGCTCGGCGCGGGCGGCGGCCTTGGCGTCCTTGCGGTCCTGGTACTGCTGGCGCTTCTGCTCGCGGGTGGGACGGTCGATGTCCGCGAAGCGCAGGTCGGTGCCGCGGGGCCCGGCCAGCAGCTCGGCGCCGCCGACCATCGTGGGCTCCCAGTCGAAGACCACGCCGTCGTCCTCGGGACCGATGAGCACGGCGTCGCCGGGCCGGGCGCCCTGCTTGAACAGCTCCGTCTCGACGCCGAGCTTCGCGAGCCGGTCGGCGAGGTAGCCGACGGCCTCCTCGTTGTTGAAGTCGGTCTGCAGGATCCACCGGTCGGGCTTGTCGCCGCGCACGTGCCACAGCGGCTCGAGGTTGCGCTCCTCCCGGGTGATGGTGAACTCGGGTCCGCGCACCCCCTTGGGTCGCAGCACGACCCGCGGGGCCTCCGCCGGGGCGGGGCGGGCCGCCCGGGCCTCCTGCACGACCTCGCCCATGGCGAAGGTCAGCTGCCGCAGCCCCTCGTGGGAGGCGGTGGAGATCTCGAACACGCGGTAGCCGCGGGACTCGAGCTCGGGCCGTACGAACTCGGCGAGCTCCCGGGCCTCGAGGACGTCGATCTTGTTCAGCACCACGAGCCGGGGCCGGTCGTTGAGCGGCACCGCCTGGCCGCCGTCGAGGTCGCCGTCGACGGCGTAGCCGGCGAGCTCCGCCTCGATCGTCTCGAGGTCGGAGACCGGGTCCCGCCCGGGCTCGAGGGTCGCACAGTCGAGGACGTGCACGAGCGCGGCGCAGCGCTCGACGTGGCGAAGGAACTCCAGCCCCAGGCCCTTGCCCTCGGAGGCGCCGGGGATCAGGCCCGGGACGTCCGCCACGGTGTAGCGCACGTCCCCGGCCTCCACCACGCCGAGGTTCGGGACGAGCGTGGTGAACGGGTAGTCGGCGATCTTGGGGCGAGCGGCGCTGATCGCGGCGATCAGGCTGGACTTGCCGGCAGAGGGGTAGCCGACCAGGGCGATGTCGGCGATGGACTTCAGCTCCAGGACCACGTCCCGGGCCGAGCCCGGCGTGCCGAGGAGCGCGAAGCCGGGGGCCTTGCGCTTGACCGAGGCCAGCGCGGCGTTGCCCAGCCCGCCCTGCCCGCCGGGGGCGGCCACGAACTCGGAGCCCTGGCCCACGAGGTCGGCCAGGACGTTGCCGTCCTGGTCCTTGACCACGGTGCCGTCGGGCACGGACAGGACGAGGTCCTCGCCCTTGTGCCCGTGGCGGAGGTCGCCCTTGCCGGGTCCGCCGTTGGGGGCGGACTGGTGCGGGGCGTGGTGGTAGTTCAGCAGCGTGGTGGTCTGGCCGTCCACGCGCAGCACCACGCTGCCGCCGTCCCCCCCGTTGCCGCCGTCCGGCCCGCCGAGCGGCTTGAACTTCTCGCGGCGGATGGACACGCAGCCGTGCCCGCCGGAGCCGCCGGAGACGTGCAGGACGACGCGGTCGACGAAACTGGCCACGGGGAACTCCTCTGGTTCAAGAACGGACGGGCCACGTTAAGACTGTAGAGGGCGGGCGCTGGACGCACCCACCCTCTACAGACCAAACATGGGTGGTGCGGGTCGTGACCCGCACCGGGGCCGGCAGCGCCGGCCCTGTGGACTACTCTGCGGCAGCCTGGATGTTGACGACCTTGCGGCCCCGGCGGGTGCCGAACTCGACCTGACCGGCGGCCAGGGCGAACAGGGTGTCGTCGCCACCGCGGCCGACGTTGAGGCCGGGGTGGAAGTGCGTGCCGCGCTGCCGGACGAGGATCTCGCCGGCGTTGACGGTCTGGCCGCCGAAGCGCTTCACGCCGAGGTACTGCGCGTTGGAGTCGCGACCGTTGCGAGTGGAGCTCGCGCCCTTCTTGTGTGCCATGAGGTGTGCCTACCTTCGGATCTTTACTGGCTGGTGGAGTCTGGACGGGGACCGGGCCGGTCAGGCGTCGATGCCGGTCACCTTCACGGTGGTCAGCTCGGCACGGAAGCCCTGGCGCTTCTTGTAGCCGGTCTTGTTCTTGAACTTCTGGATGGAGATCTTGGGACCGCGGAGGTTCTCGACGATCTCGGCCGTGACCTTGACGCTCGCCAGGGTCTGGGCATCCGAGGTGATCTTGTCCCCGTCGACCAGCAGCAGGGCAGGGAGCTCGATGGTGCTGCCTGCTCCGCCGGCGACGCGGTCAAGGGTAACGAGGTCTCCGACGGAAACCTTTTCCTGGCGGCCGCCAGCGCGGACAATCGCGTACACCACTTGGGAACTCACTTCTCTCGACGTCATGTGTAAACAGTGTGGGTCGAGCGCATACCTGTCAGGACCAACGACGTTGAGACGAGCTGACGGTGACCGGCCCGTGGGACTAGGCCGAGGTCAGCGCAGGTTCGCCGCAATTCAGGAACTGCACCCGCATGTGCCGCCAGGTGGGGTGTCGAGTTTTTACACGCGCGCACCGGCAGGGCACCGAAGATCAAGACTACTCGATCCGGTCAGCGCCCGCCAACCGGCGCTCCGCCACCGGCGCGGCGAAGAAGTCCCGCTCGAGCGCGCAGGCCTCCAGGAACACCTCCCGCATCCTCGCCCGGACGTCCGCCGGGGCCGCCCGGGCGGCGTCGTCGAGCAGCCGGCGGGCCGTGCGGGTGGCCTCCTGGAACCCCTCGTCCGCGTACGTGGCCAGCCAGTCCGCGTAGGGGTGCCCGTCGGTCCCGTCGGCCGCGGCGAGCTCGTTCAGGTGCCGGCCCACGTCCGCGTAGACCCAGTAGCACGGCAGCACGGCGGCCAGGCCCACCGGGTAGGGCTCGGCGGCGGTGGCCGCGAGCAGGAACGTGGTGTAGCGCCGCGTCACCTCGCCGAGGCCGTCCCGGGCACTGCCGGCCCGGGCGCCGCCGTCCCCGGCGTGCCGCAGCCGGGCCCGGTGCAGCTGCGCCTCGGTCTCGGTGCAGGACACGGCGCCGGCGGCGAAGAACAGCCGCTGCTCCTCGTCGGGCGCCCTGGCGGCCAGCAGTGCCAGCGCCCGGCTGTAGCCGTCGAGGTACTGCAGGTCCTGGTCGAGGTAGGCGAGGAAGCGGTCCGGCTCGAGCCGGCCGTCGCCGAGGAGGCGGACGAACTCGAGCTCCTCGATCTCCCGCCGCACGGCCGCGGAGGCCTCCCACAGCTCGTCGGTGAACCGCTCCGGGCCCGTGCCCCAGCTCTCGAGGGCGTCCTGGACGTGGTGGAAGTGGTGGACGGGCCCGCTGCCGTGGCCCACGTCGAGGTCCCCGGCGGCCTCGAGGGCGCCGCGCAGCCAGTCCCGGGCGATCCGCAGGCTCCGGGGCCAGTCCCCGTGCCGGGCCTGGAGGGTGGCCAGGGCCGAGGAGAGGGAGCAGCCGGTGCCGTGGGAGTTCTCGGTGGGCACGCGGGCCCCGTCGAACGCCACGAGGGACTCGGGGGCGTCCGGGCCCACGAGCGCGTCGGGCGTCCGGTCCCCCGTGAGGTGCCCGCCCTTGACGAGCACCAGGGTGCCGTGGGCGCGGGCCACGCGGTGGCCCTGCGCCAGGGCCTCGTCCCACGACGACGCCATGTCCTCCCCGGCGAGCACGGCGAGCTCCTGCAGGTTCGGGGTGATCAGGTCGGCGAGGCCGAGCATCTCGCGCAGGGCGTCCTCGGCCTCGCGCTCCAGCAGGCGGCCCCCGGAGGTCGCGACCATGACGGGGTCCAGGACCACGACCGGCGGCCGGTGGGTCCCGAGCCACCGGGTGACGGCCTCGATGACCGGCACGGACCCGAGCATCCCGATCTTGACGGCGTCGATCTCGACGTCCTCGGCGACCGCGTCCAGCTGTGCCGAGAGGAACTCGACCGGCGGGACGTGGATGCCGCGCACGCCCACGGTGTTCTGGACGACGACGGCGGTGACGGCGCTCATCCCGTAGCCGCCCATCGCGGCGATCGACTTGAGGTCCGCGTGCTGGCCGGCGCCGCCCGTGGGGTCGGTGCCGGCGATGGCCAGGACGCGGGGCACGCGGGCGGTCACGGGGCCACCTCCCCGGCGGGCACGGCGGCGAAGGCCCGCAGGTAGCGGGCGGCCGCGGCGGCGGGGTCCGGGTCGGCGCAGATCCCGGAGACCACGGCCAGCCCCGCGGCGCCGGCGGCGCGCAGGCCGGGGGCGTCCTCGACCCGCACCCCGCCGATGGCCAGGCAGGGCAGGACCGTGCGGGCCGCGGCGCGGGCGAAGCCCGCGACGCCCAGCGGCTCGGGGTGGTCGGGCTTGGTGCGGGTCGCCCGCACCGCCCCGACGCCCAGGTAGTCGACCGTCCCGGCCGGCAGCGCGGCGGCGGCATCGAGCTCCTCCGCCGTGGCGGCGCTGAGGCCGAGCACGGCGTGCGGGCCGCAGATCTCCCGGGCGAGCGCCACGGGCAGGTCCGACTGGCCCACGTGCACGCCGGCCACGGGGGCGCCGGCCGCGCGGGCGGCGAGGTACACGTCGGCGCGGTCGTCCACGAGCACGGGCACCTCCCGGCCCACGCGCTCGGCGACGGCCGTCAGCAGGGCGACGAGCTCGCGGACCGGGGCGTCCTTCTCCCGCACCTGGACCATGGTGGCTCCCCCGCGCACGGCGGCGGCCACGACGTCCGGGACCGCCCGGGGGGCGCTCAGGGCGGTGTCCGTCACCAGGTGCAGGGACAGGGCCGCGGGGTCGAGGCGCGGGCTCACCGGGAGACCTCCTCGCGCACGAGCTCCGCCCGGGCGGCGATCCCCTCCGGGGTGACGGCGTGCAGCCGGTCGAGCAGCGCCACGGCGAAGGAGCCGGGCCCGGCGGAGTCGGCGGCCGCGTCCTCGGCCGCGAGGGTGTACACCGTGGTGGCGGCCACCGCCGCGGCGGCCGGGTCCGTGCGCACGGCGGTGAACGCCGCCATGAGGGCGCCC
>NZ_PDDL01000062.1:0-21772 GCF_020833785.1 Kocuria sp. CCUG 69068 | reverse complement strand
TGGTCGCGGGAGGCGCTGCGCGGCTGCTCGGAACGGTTCTGTCCGCCGCGGCCGCGGTTGCCGCCGGAGCCGGCACGGCCACCGGAACGGCCGGCGCCGGAGCGCTGACCGCTCGCCGGGCGGCCCTGCGCCTGGACGGGCGGCGCCACGTAGGCGACCTTGTCGGCGAGCTCGCCCACGAGCGCCGTGACGGCCGGGGAGCCGACGGTCACGGTGTCGAAGTTCGCGGTGACGCCCGCGGCCTTCATGAGCTGCGTGACCTCGCGGCGCTCCTCCTTGGTGGCCACCGTGACCACGGAGCCGGAGGCGCCGGCGCGGGCGGTGCGCCCGGAGCGGTGCAGGTAGGACTTGTGCTCGGTGGGCGGGTCGATGTGCACGACCAGCTCGACCTCGTCCACGTGCACGCCGCGGGCGGCGACGTCGGTGGCGACGAGCACGCGCACGTCACCGGCGGAGAACTGGGCCAGGTTGCGGTCGCGGGCGTTCTGGGACAGGTTGCCGTGCAGGTCCACGGCGGGGATGCCCATCTGGCTGAGCTTGCGGGCCATCTTCTTGGCGCGGTGCTTGGTGCGCGTGAACATCACGCGGCGGCCGGTGCCGGAGGCCAGGGCCTCGATGAGCTCCTGCTTCTCGTCCGCGTCCACGACGAGCACATGGTGGTCCATGGTGGACACGGACGCCTGCGGGGCGTCCACGGAGTGCTTGACCGGGTTGGACAGGAACTGCTTGACGAGCTTGTCCACGCCGCCGTCGAGCGTCGCGGAGAACAGCAGCCGCTGGCCGCCCTGGGGGGTGCGCTTGAGGATGCGGGTCACCACGGGCAGGAAGCCCATGTCGGCCATGTGGTCGGCCTCGTCGATGACCGTCACGCGGACGTCGTCGAGGGTGAGGACGTTCTGCTTCAGCAGGTCCTCGAGCCGGCCGGGGCAGGCGATGACGATGTCGGCGCCCTTGGCGAGCGCCTTCTCCTGGTTGCGCTGGGAGACCCCGCCGAAGATGACGGTGGTCGTCTGCCCGGCGGCCTCGGCCAGCGGGGCGATCGCGCGGTCGATCTGGGTGGCCAGCTCGCGGGTGGGGGCCAGGACCAGGCCGGTGGGCCGGTTGGCCCGCCGGGCGGCGCGGGCGCCGTTGCCGGTCAATCCGGCGAGCCGGGACACGAGCGGCAGCGCGAACGCCACGGTCTTGCCCGAGCCGGTCTTGCCGCGGCCGAGCACGTCACGGCCGGCCAGCGAGTCGGGGAGGGTCTTCTCCTGGATGGGGAACGCCTGCTCGATGCCCTGCTGGGCGAGGACGGCGGAAAGGGCCTCGGGCACGCCAAGGTCGGTGAAAGTAGCCAAAACTGGGATACGTCTTTCGATCGGATGTCCCGGCAAGGGGGTAGCGCGCCGGGTTGCGCCGAATGACTCCTGGAGCCCCTGCGAGCGGGCTGAGACCGTCTGGAACGGTGCCACGCTGGAAGAAGAACGGGGTGCTCGACGCCTGCCTGCTCACCCGGGAACGGGGAGCAGTGCCATATGCAATACGCCTCACCCTACAGCACCGGCGGCACGCCACCACCCGGATGTGGCGGAAGGCACGGCCGCGCCCTGACGGCGCCGGGCCCACCGCGCCGGTGCGGGACGCGGTGACGCGTGCACGCATCCGGCGCCGGTGCGGTGGGTCCGCGGTGCGGGGACTACAGCGCGGTGTAGCCGCCGTCGACCAGGTAGTACCCGCCCGTCATGAAGGAGGCCTTCTCCGAGAGGAGGAACGTGGTCAGGGCGGCGACCTCCTCGGCGCGGCCCAGCCGGCCGAGCGGGTGCTTGGCGGTGAGCCCCTCGAGGACGGACGCCGGCGCGGTCCTGAGCAGCGGGGTGTCGATGTAGCCGGGGCCGACGGCGTTGATCCGCACCCCGCGCCGGCCGTACTCCACGCCGGCCTGCTTGGTGAGCCCGACCACACCGTGCTTGGCGGCGGTGTAGGCGCTGTTGCCCGCGGCCACGGCCACGGTGCCGTGCACGGAGGCCATGTTGACGATCGCCCCGCCGCCGGCCTGCTCGATGGCGGGCAGCTGGTAGCGCATGCCGAACATGACGGAGTGCAGGTCGATCTGCACGGTGCGCACCCACGCGTCGAGGTCCGATTCCCCCACCGCGTCCGCCGCGCCGGCGACCCCGGCGTTGTTCACCGCCAGGTGCAGGGCGCCGTAGGTCTGCTGGGCGAACTCGACCGCGGCCTCGCAGTCCTCGGGCTTCGCCACGTCCTGCCGGAAGCCGGCGGCGTCGCCGCCGGCGGCCATGATCGCCTGGACGACGTCGTCGATCCGCCGGGTGTCGATGTCCGTGACGACGACCTTGGCGCCCTGCGCCGCGAGGTCCTTCGCGCAGGCCTCGCCGATGCCGGAGGCGGCGCCGGTGACGAGCGCGACCTTGTCCTTGAGGTCAGCCATGTGGTTCTCCTGCCGTGTGTCCGCTGGGCCGGGCCGGACGGCCCGACGCTCCCAGTCTGTCCGGAAACGCCGGGGCCCGCGAGGGGTGGCACGGGCGCCGCCTGCCGTGCCGCCCCTCGCACCGGACGGAGGCTCAGCCCTCGGCGTCCTCGGACTTCTCGGCGTCGTGCGCCTGGCGCAGCGCGGCGGAGTCCGCCTCCTGGGCGGCCTTCTGCTCGCGCACCACCTCGGTCAGGAGCTTGGTCATCTCCTTGGCCACGCCGGCCGCGGACTGCGGGTTCTGCCCGGTGACGAGGCGGTCGTCCACGACGACGTTCTCGGCCCAGTTCGGCGCGGTCCGCACGTCCGCGCCCTGCTCGACGAGCTTGTCCTCGAGCAGGAACGGGACGACGTCCGACTTGCCGACCTCGTCCTCCTCGGCGTTGGTGAACGCGGCCACCCGGCGTCCCTCGACGATGCGCAGACCGTTGGCGAGCTCGACGTCCACGAGCCCGGCGGGTCCGTGGCAGACGGCGCCGACGACTCCCCCGGCGTCGTGCACGGCGGCCACGAGCGCCTGCAGGTCCGCGTTGCCCGCGAAGTCCCACATGGTGCCGTGCCCGCCCACGAGGTAGACCGCGTCATACTGGGCCGGGTCGACCACGCTGATCCGCGGGGTGTTGTAGAGGGAGGCCCGCACGATCTCGTCCTCGAGGTACTGCCGCTGCACCTCGTCCTCCTCGTCCTTGCCGTCCTGCGGGGGCTGCCCGCCGGCGATCGAGGCGAAGTCGACGAAGTAGCCGGCGTCCCGGAACACCTTCCACGGGTGGGCGGCCTCCCCCACGAAGTAGCCGGTGGGCTCCCCGGTGTCGCCGAGGGAGTCGTGGCTGGTGAGAACGAGCAGAACCTTCTTCATGGTCTCGATGTCCATGTCTGTCCTTCCGTCGGGTGGCGGGACGCGGAGGGCGTCCTGCGAGCGGGTGGCCAGCCTAGGCGGCGGGGGCCGCCCCCGGGGCCGGTGTTCGCTCCCGGCCCCTCCTGCACGGAGGGCGCGAGCCCTCCCCTGATAGGGTCGTTGACGACTCAATGACCCTGTTCGCCCTCCTGAAAGGACCGACCATGAGCCTCTCCAACGCGATCCTGCGCGGCGTCTCCGGCGCCTACCTGCTGCAGTCCGGCTACGGCAAGAAGGACCTCCCCACGGAGGCCGCCGCGGGTCTCCAGCAGTTCGCCGCCACCGGCGTCCCCCAGTTCGAGGAGTGGGACGCCGACACCTTCGGCAAGTTCGTGGCGTACTCGGAGATCGGCATCGGCGCCGCCCTGCTGACCCCGTTCGTCAACAAGCGCCTCGCGGGTCTGGCCCTCGGCGCGTTCTCCGCCGGGCTGCTCGCGATGTACTTCCGCAACCCCGAGATGACCCAGGAGGACGGCGTCCGCCCGTCCGAGGCCGGCACGGGCCTCTCGAAGGACGCCTTCCTGGCCGCGATCGCCGCGGCCCTGGTCGTCTCCAAGTAGGCACGGCCCCGCAGGACCCCACGGGTGCCGCCCGTCCGCACGGACGGGCGGCACCCGTTCTGCATTCCCGGTGGCCTTTCCGGCGTCCTACTCCGAAGTCCTAGAACGTCCGAGGTGCCCAGGAGAATGGGCCCATGACGACGACGGCGCACCGCCGGGCCCGTCCTGCTCCGGGTCCGCACCGAGCCGCTCCCGCCGGGGAGCGGGTGCTGGACGCCGGCGTCCGGGCCGAGGTGCGGGCGGTCGTCGGGGAGCTCGTGGACTCGGCGGCCGCACAGGCGCGGGAGGCGGGGCGCCAGCTGCGCTGCATCGTCCGGCTGTGGCTGCTGGCCTGGGAGGACCGCGAGATCGACTGGGTCTCCACGGCAGGGCTGATGCCCTACGAGGCCGATGAGCTCGTCTGCTCCCTCCTCGAGACCGAGGACCAGATGGTGCGTGATCTCGCCGACGAGATCGGCCCGGCGCTGCGCCTGCCCGCGGGCACGGCCCTCGGGCGCGTCCGCGAGGCCCTCGTGCTCGGGCTGCACCTGCCCGAGGTCCTCGAGGCGCTGGAGGCGGGCCTCTTCAGCGCCCGGCACGCCTCGGTGATCGCCGACCAGTGGCGCGAGCTGGTCGAGGACGTCCCGGCGGGCCAGGAGGCACCGTCCGCCGTCGTGCAGCGGCTCGCCGCCGAACTGGTGGAGCGGGCTCCGCACTGCACGGTGGCGCAGCTGCGCGCGTGGGCCCGGCGCCGGCGCGCGGCGCTGCTGGCCGGGACGCAGGAGGCGAGGCACGGGCGGCCAGGGCCGGACGCCGCGTGTGGGTCGAGCACGGTGAGGACGGCATGGCGTGGCTGCACGCCCTGCTGGACGCACCCACGGCGCTCGCGGTCCAGGACCGGCTCGACACGCTCGCGTCGCTACTGGAGCCCGTGGAGGAGACCGCCCGCGCGGGGACGGGGCGAGAGCCGGACCGGTGCGGCCCGGCGCAGTTCGGCCCGGCGCAGTTCGGCCCGGTGCAGTGCGGTCCAGTGCAGTGCGGTCCAGTGCAGTGCGGTCCGGAGGAGGATGGCCCGGACGGGTTCGCGCCGGGTGCCAGGACTGCCCGGGCGGACGCGCAGCTGCGGGCGGACGTCCTCACCGATCTCCTGTTGGAGGGGGAGCTCCCCGATGACCCCGGGTTCCCGCGCGGTGTGCGCGGCCGGGTCTGCGTGACGGTCCCCGTGCTCACGCTGCTGGGGTGCCGCCCCGGCGGCCGGGCCGCCGGCGTGCCCGCGGACGCCCCGGTGCTCGAAGGCCACGGCCCGATCAGCGCGGACGTCGCCCGCGAGCTGGCCGCCGGTGCCTCCTCGTGGCATCGCGTGTTGACGCACCCCGTCACCGGCGCCGTCCTCGACCACGACCGCACCACCTACGCGGTGCCCGCGGATCTGCGCCGCCGGCTGCGGCTGCGCGACGGGACCTGTCGTTTTCCGGGGTGCCGGCGGCGGGCCGAGCGCTGCGACCTCGACCACACGGTGGCGTGGCAGGACGGCGGCCGGACGGCTGCGGACAACCTGGCCCACCTGTGCCGCCACCACCACCTCGTCAAGCACCGCCGCGGTGCCCTCGGCCGCTGGTCGGTGCGGCAGCCGGGGCCGGCGCCCGCCGGCGGAGTGCTCGAGTGGACCTCACCGGCCGGACGGACCTACCGGACCGTGCCGGACCCCTCGGCCGGTGCCACATCGGTCGGTGCCACATCGGTCGGTGCCACGTCGGGCGGTGCCACATCGGGCGGACCGGTCCCGGACGTCGGGGAGCGGGGCAGCTCCGTGCCCGAGGACGCAGACCCTCCTCCCTTCTGACCCCCGGACGGTGCCGAGGATCAGGCGGGTGGGCGGCCCGGGTCCTCCGCCGTGGTCTCCACCGACAGGCGGTAGCCCATGCTGTGGGTCTCCTCGGGCTCGAGGTGCACGGCGTCGGCGTGGGTGTTGGCGCCCTCCACGCACACGAAGTCCGTCCATCCGTCCGGCCCCACGTCGGGCATCGCCGCCGCCGTCTCCGCCCCGGGGTTCCACACCACGGTGGTGCCGGAGTTCTTCTTCCGGATCCGCAGCACCCGCCCCAGCACGGGGTCCACCACGGCGACGTCGCCGGTCGAGCGGTACACCCGGTCGGTCTCGCCGTCGAACCGGAGGTCCCCCTCCTGGACGCAGTCCTCCCGGTCCAGGACTTTGTCGCGGTAGGACGCGCCCTCCAGCCCCTCGACCCGGATCTTCCGCACGTCCCCCACCACCAGATAGGCGTGCAGGGCCTCCTCGAAGTCGAACGGGCGCTCACCGGTGTTGGTGACGCTCAGCTCGAGGGACAGCTCGGTGCCGAAGCGCACCACGCAGTAGGCCTCGAACTGGTACGGGAACTGTTCCCGGTGCGCGGGCTCGGTGACGTCCGCGTCCGAGAGCCGGTAGACGATCATCGCCTCGTGGTCCGAGGACTCGCGCGACTCGACGTGCCACGGGAGCGTGCGGGCGAAGCCGTGCTTGGGCTCGCGTCCGCCCTCCGCCCCGTCCGCGAACCAGGGGAAGCAGATCGGGACACCCCCGCGCACGGGCTTGCCCGTCTCGAGCGCGGTGCTCGGGGACAGCCACAGCACCGGGGCGTGGCCCGTGGGGATCCAGTCGATCACGTGCGCGCCCTGGTCGTGGACGGCGCCGGTGGCGTCCGCGCAGGAGAACAGGCGGGGCTCGGGGAGTTCGCTCATGCCCCTCAGGCTAGACCGAGGGCCCGGTCCCCGTCAGGAGGCCGGGCCCTCGTGCGCCGACAGCCGTCAGACGCCGGTGCGCTCGTACGAGTCGATCGCTCCGGGATGGCCCTCCATGAACGCGTCGACCTGGCGGCGGTCCGCCCGCAGCTTGGGGTCGTGGTCCAGGTAGTGCCTGGTCTCGCGGACGACCAGCCCGGAGAGGAGCAGCAGCCCGAGGAGGTTGGGCAGGGCCATGAGGCCGTTCATCACGTCGGCGAAGTTCCACACCACCGCCAGCGGCACGGTGCAGCCCACGAACACGACCAGGGAGAACACGACCCGGTAGGGCATCACGGCCGGCCGGCCGAAGAGCCGCTCCATGCACCGCTCGCCGTAGTAGGCCCACCCGAGGATCGTCGAGTAGGCGAACATCACGAGCCCGATGGTGACCACGTAGTGGCCCCACTGCCCGGGCAGGCCCTGGCTGAAGGCGTCGCCGGTCATGGTCGCGGCGAAGTCCGCCCCCTGCTCCCAGACCCCGGTGGTGATGAGCACGAGTCCCGTGCAGGTCACCACGATGATGGTGTCGATGAAGGTCTGGGTCATGGAGACCAGCCCCTGGCGGACCGGGTGGGTGGTCTGGGCCGCGGCCGCTGCGATCGCGGCCGATCCCATGCCGGACTCGTTGGAGAAGATGCCGCGGGCCACGCCCATCTGCACGGCCAGCATGATCGCCGATCCGGCGAACCCGCCGACGGCCGCCGTGCCGGAGAAGGCGTCGGTGAAGATCAGGACGACCGCCTGCGGGATGGCCGCGACGTTGACGACGAGGATGAACAGGGCGCCCAGGACGTAGAAGAGGATCATGACGGGGACGAAGCCCGCCGTGACCTTCCCGATGGACTTGATCCCGCCCACGAGCACGGCGAGCGTCAGCACGGCGAGCACCACACCGGTGATCCAGGTGGGGACGCTGAACGAGCTCTCCAGGTTGGAGGCGATGGAGTTGCCCTGGGTCATGTTGCCGATGCCGAACGCGGCCAGCGCGGCGGCGACGGCGAAGAAGATCGCCAGGAACTTGCCGAACCCGTTGCGGATGCCGCGCTCCAGGTAGTACTGCGGGCCGCCGGAGATCTCACCCTTGGCGTCCGTGGTGCGGAACCGCACGGCCAGGAACGCCTCGGAGTACTTGGAGGCCATGCCGAGCAGGCCGGTGACCCACATCCAGAACAGGGCGCCGGGCCCGCCGATCGAGATCGCGGTGGCCACGCCCACGATGTTGCCGGTGCCCACGGTGGCCGCGAGCGCCGTGGTCAGCGCCTGGAACTGGGAGACGTCGCCGCCGCGGGCGTCCGCGTCCTTGCGGTCGAACAGGGCCAGTCGCAGCGCGGAGCCCAGCTTGTGGAACTGCAGCCCGCCCAGCCGGACGGTCAGGTACAGACCGGTGAGCAGCAGCAGGGGGATGAGGACGTAGGGCCCCCAGATGATGCCGCCCAGCTCGCCGAGGGCAGTCTCGATGGTTTGGAGCATGTGTTCTCCCGTGGGTGTCGGGTGGATCAGGAATCGGGCCGGAACGGGACTGTGACCTCGGTCTCGGCAGAAGGCATCTAATCACAGGTCCGCTGCTCCCCCGGTCAGGGACCGATGGATCGGCCACAGTGTGGCTCCTGCCCGTTTCCGCCCGGTTACGGGCCGGACGGGGCGGCGGGGCCCTCCGGCGCCCGCCGCGAGAGGCGGCGCGCGAGCAGCACGGCTCCCGCGGCGAGCAGCGAGCACACCGCCATGGACACGGCCATCGGGACGGCGGTGTGCTGACCGGCCAGGCCGGTCAGCGGGCTCACGAGCCCGCCCAGGAGGAACTGGACCAGTCCGAGCACCGCCGACCCGGCCCCGGCCCGGCCCGGGACCCGGCCCTGGGCGAGGGCCACGGCGTTGCCCATGACGAAGCCGATGCAGGTCTGGCTCACGAAGAGGTGCGCCAGGGTGGTCCACCCGGTGATCCCGGCCAGCACCAGGCCCAGGCCCACCACGTTGACGGCGGCCATGACCACGATCGCGGTGCGGAGGATCGTGCCGGGCTCGACCCGGTCGACGAGGCGGGTGTTGACGACCGCGCCCAGGATGGAGCCGCCCGCGTTGACGGCGAACACCACGGAGTAGCCGAGCGCCGAGTAGCCGAGCACGTTCTGCAGCACGAAGGAGGAGGCGGAGATGTAGGAGAACAGGGCGCCGAACGCGAGTCCGAAGGCGAGGGCGTAGGCCATGAAGGACGGGGTGCGCAGCACCCGCCAGGACCCGGTGACGACGGCGCCGACCCCGCCGCGGTGGCGCCGGTGCGGGGGCAGGGTCTCGGGGACCACGAGCACGGAGCACGCCAGCATCAGCAGCCCGAACGCCGCGAGCACCCAGAACACGGTCTGCCACGGGGCCACCGTGGCGATCACCCCGCCCAGGAGCGGGGCCACCACCGGGGCGAGGGAGGTGATGGTCGCGAGGACCGAGAACAGCTTCGCGGCCCCGCGGCCGGAGGCGATGTCCGAGACCACCGCGCGGGCGATCACGACGCCGGCCGCCCCGGCGAGTCCCTGCACCGCCCGCAGGACCAGCACCGTCCCGATGGTCGGGGCCAGGACCACGGCGACGGAGCTGAGCAGGAACAGCGCGTTGCCGGCCACCATGAGCCGGTGCCGGCCCAGCACGTCGGACACGGGCCCGAGCAGGAACTGCCCCACGGCCATGCCGACCATGTACGTGGTCAGCGTCAGCTGCACCGCGGAGGCCGACGCCCCGAAGTGCCCGGCCATGGCAGGCATCGAGGCCAGGTACATGTCCGTGGCCATCGGGCTCACCGCGCTGAGGATCCCCAGCGCCGCCACCAGCACCACCCGGTCCTTGCCGCCGGAGAGGCGCAGGCGGGAGCGCACGGGGTCGTCGGGCGGCGATGAGCTCACGGGAGGTCCTTCGGCACGGGTCGGCAGGGCGGGCGCGGGGCGCGCCTCATGCTATCGACGCCGCGACGTGGCGAAGGACGAGGGAGAGACATGCGGGACGAGGACGAGGGGCGGGGATGAGGGACTGCGACTGCGACAGCGACAGCGACAATGTCCTCATGAGACTCGCCGTGTACACCGGGGCATCCCTCGGCTCCGACCCCCTGTTCCCCGAGGCCGCCCGGGCCTTCGCCACCACCCTCGCCCGCCGCGGCGTGGGCGTCGTCTACGGCGGCGGCCACGTGGGGCTGATGGGCGTCGTCGCCGACGCCGCCCTGGCCGCCGGGGGCGAGGTGGTCGGGGTCATGCCGCAGTCGCTCGTCGACGACGAGACGGCCCACACGGGGCTGACCGAGCTGCGCATCGTCCGGACGATGCACGAGCGCAAGGCGGAGATGGCCGCCCTCGCCGACGGGTTCGTGGCCCTGCCGGGCGGCCTGGGCACCCTCGAGGAGATCTTCGAGGCGTGGACCTGGCTGCAGGTGGGGGTGCACGCCAAGCCGGTCGGTTTCCTGGACGTGGCCGGCTACTGGAGGCCCCTGCTGGACGCGGTGGCCTCGATGTCCGCGGCCGGTCTCGTGCGCCCCGAGTACCGGGACGCAGCCGTGGTCGCCCAGGACGCCGACGAGCTGCTCGCCCGGTTCGCGGCGTGGGAGGCGCCCCGCCGGCGCTGGTCCGAGCCGCCCGTTCCCGGCGCCGACGCGCCCGCCGTCCGCCCAGCCCCTAGGATGTAGGGCGATGAGCGAGCACACCCCTTCCCCCGCCGAGGGCCCCGCACAGGGCCCCGTCCCCGAGGCGTTCCACCGCCGGCCGTACTCCTTCGTGCGCCGCGGCGACCGCCTCACCGCCCGCCGCCAGAAGGCCTGGGACGACTGGGCGCCCACCCGGGTGCTCGACGTCCCGCGCGTGCGCACGGACACCTCCGTCCACCCCGACCACGAGTTCGACGCGGCCGCGGCCTTCGGGCGCGAGGCGCCGCTGGTCGTGGAGGTCGGCTCCGGGCTCGGCGAGGCGGTCGTGCACGCCGCCGCCCAGGACCCGGCGCGGAACTACCTCGCCGTCGAGGTGTACAAGCCCGGGATCGCGGATCTGCTGCTCAAGGCGGCCCAGGCCGGGGTGGACAACGTCCGCGTGGCGCAGGCCAACGCGCCCGAGGTCCTGGAGCACATGCTCGCCCCGGCCTCGGTCGACGAGCTGTGGGTGTTCTTCCCGGACCCCTGGCACAAGACCCGCCACCACAAGCGGCGCCTGGTCTCCCCCGCGTTCGCCGAGCTCGCCGCCCGGGTGCTCGTCCCGGGCGGGCTGTGGCGGCTCGCCACGGACTGGCAGGAGTACGCCCTGGTGATGCGCGAGGTCCTCGACGCGTCCCCGCAGTTCGAGAACGTCCACCCGGGCCCGCTCGCCGACGACGAGCACCCGGACACCGGATGGGCCCCGCGCTGGGAGGGACGGGTCCTCACGAGCTTCGAGCGCAAGGCGCAGGAGGCGGGCCGCGTCCCCCGCGACCTCGTCTACCGCCGGACGGCGTGAGCGCCGTCCCCGGCGCGGAGCGCAACGGCTTCGTCGTCGTGCCCCCGGGCGATCCCCGCACGCAGCCGCTGCTCGAGGGCCTGCACCACGAGTACGTGGAGCGCTACGGTCCCGAGATCGGGGCGGAGGAGATGGCCGAGCACCCCGTCGACGACTTCACCGCTCCCGCCGGAGCGCTCCTGCTCCTCCTCGAGGGCGGCACGACGGTGGGCGGCGGCGCGTTCCGCCGGCACGACGACGCCACGGCGGAGCTCAAACGGGTGTGGACCGCCCCGGCGCACCGCCGGCGGGGGATCTCGCGGCGGGTCCTGGCCGAGCTCGAGCGGCTCGCCGCCGCGGCGGGCTACCGGCGCATCCACCTCACCACGGGCAGCCGCCAGCCGGAGGCGGCCGCCCTGTACCGCAGCAGCGGGTACGTCCTGCTGCCCGGGACCGCCCGGGTCTATCCGGGCGGCGTGTACGACGTGGGCTTCGAGAAGCACCTGCGCTGACCGCCCGGCCCGGGCGCCGGTGCGGCTCAGCGCTCCTGCTGGCGCGGGGGCCGGTACAGCACCACGGCCTGCGAGATCTTGCGGGCCCGGGGGCGGGCGCCGCGGGCCATGCGCACCACGTCCCCGCCGACGCCGGCGGCGAAGATCCGCGAGGACTCCTCGGCCCGGTCCCGGGCGTCCTCGAGCTCCCGGGACAGCTCCGCCACCCGCGACCGCAGGGCCGCGACCTGGTTCTCCAGCTGGAGGATGCGCCGGATGCCCTCGAGGGACACGCCCTGCTGGGACAGCACCTGGATCTGCTGCAGCTTCTCGATGTCGCGCTGCGAGTAGCGGCGGGCGCGGCCGGGGGCCCGGGACGGCCTGACGAGGCCGAGCCGGTCGTACTGGCGCAGCGTCTGCGGGTGCATCTCCGCGATCTCCGCGGCCACGGAGATCACGAACAGCGGCTGGTCGGCGTCCAGTGCCATCTCACACCCGTGCCTTCTCGGCCAGGCGGGCCCGGGGGTCCTCGTCCGCGGTCGCCTCGGCGAACGCCCTGGCGGCGGCCTGCGCCTGCTCGTCAAGCTCGGCCGGCACGTGCACCTCGACCGTCACGATCAGGTTGCCCGTGCCCTTGGCCGTGCCGAACCCGCGCCCCTTGACGCGGAAGCGCCGGCCCGAGGACGTGCCCGCCGGGACCTTCACGCGCACGGTGCCGCCGTCCAGCACGGGCACCTCGATGGTGGCGCCCAGGGCCGCCTCGGGGAACGTGATCGGCACGGTGACCTCGACGTCGTCCGTGCCCTCGACGCGCCGGAAGAAGGGGTGCGGGGTCACGTGGACGGTGACGTAGAGGTCGCCGGCGCCGCCTGCACCCGAGTGGCCCTTGCCGGCGAGCTTGAGCTTCTGACCGTCGCGCACGCCGCGCGGGATCCGCACCGTGGTCTCCTGGCCGTTGCCCCGGCGCAGCTTGACCGTGGTGCCGTGCACCGAGGAGCGGAACGGGATGGTCGTCTCCGTCCGGATGTCCTCCCCGCGCGCCGGCGGGGCCTGGTAGCCGCCGTAGCCGCCCGGCGCCCCGTACCCGGTCTGACCGCCGAACTGGGCGAACAGGTCCTCGAACCCGCCCGGGCCGCCGGGGCCGCCCGCGCCGCCGGTGGAGTAGGTCGTGCGGCGGCGGCGTCCTCCGCCGCCTCCGCCGAAGATGTCGCCGAAGAGGTCCTCGAAGTTGGCCGAGCCCCCGGCGCCGCCGGGGCCGCCGGCGGTGAAGCGCGCCCCGGAGCCCATCGCGCGGATCGCGTCGTACTGCTTGCGCTCCTCGGGGTCGGAGAGCACGGAGTTCGCCTCGGTGATGTCCTTGAACCGCTGCTCGGCCTCCGCGTCCCCGGGGTTCTGGTCCGGGTGGTACTGGCGGGCGAGCTTGCGGTAGGCCTTCTTGACGTCGGCGGCGGACGCGTCCTTGGAGACGCCGAGAATGCTGTAGAAGTCCTTGTCGATCCAGTCCTGGCTGGCCATGACGCCTCCTTTCTGTGGGGCCGGTCGGGGTCCTGCGGAGCAGGACCCGGTGGTGGTCCGGGGGTCGTCCCCGGCGCCGCGGCGCCGGGGACGGGTGGACGGGTCAGGGGAGGCCCGAGGGACGGGCCTCCCCTGACATCGCTGGGATCAGGCCGGGTCCGGCCTCACTCGGCGACCGCGACGGCGACCTGGGCCGGCCGCACCACGCGCTCGCCGATCCGGAAGCCGGAGCGCAGCACCATCGAGACCTGGTCCGGCTCGACCTCGCTCGTGGGCTGCTGCAGCACCGCCTCGTGGACGTTCGGGTCGAACTTCTCCCCGACCTCCCCGAGGCGCACCAGCCCGTGCCGCACGAGGGTCTCCTCGAGCTTGTTCGCGATCGCCGCGAACGGGCCGTCGGTGAGGTCGCCCGCCTGCCGGGCCGCGTCGATGTCGTCGAACACCGGCAGCAGCGTCTGCAGGAGGTCGCCCGTCACGAAGGTCCGCAGCTGCTCCTTCTCGCGCGCCGTGCGGTGCTTGAAGTTCACGAACTCGGCCTGCAGCCGGCGCAGCTCCTCGAGCCGCTCCTCGGCGAGGGCGGCCGCCGGGGACTCCTCCGCGGCGGCCGGCGCCGGTGCGGCGTCCCCGGACTCCGCGTCCGTCGACTGGGGCGTCGAGAGGATGTCGTCCACCGTCAGGCCCTCCGGCCCGGCCTCCTCGCGGGGGCCGGCGCCGGAGTCCTGTGCGGACTGCTCGCCGGGGTGCGCGGCGGGGTCGCCGGGAACGCTCCCGGCGCCGTGGTCGTCCGCGTTCTCGTCGGGTCCTGGCGTGGGGTCGGGCATGCTCACTTCTTCTCGTCCTCGTCGTCGACGACCTCGGCGTCGACGATGTCCTCGTCACCGGTGGCACCGGTGGCGCCCGCACCCGGGGCGCCCTCGGCGCCCTCGGTCTGCGACTGCGCGTAGAGGGCCTCGCCGAGCTTGGTCTGGGACTGCTGCAGCTTGTCGTAGGCCGACTTCACGGCGTCCTCGTCCTCGCCCTCGAGCGCCTTCTTCAGGGCGTCGACGTCCGCCTGCACCTCGGACTTGACGTCCGCGGGCAGCTTCTCGTCGTTGTCCTTCAGGAGCTTGTCGACGGAGTACGCCTGCTGCTCCGCGTTGTTGCGCAGGTCGGCCGCCTCGCGGCGCACCCGGTCCGCCTCGGCGTTGGCCTCGGCGTCCTTGACCATCCGGTCGATGTCCTCCTTGGAGAGGGAGGACCCGCCCGTGATGGTCATCGACTGCTCGGTGCCGGTGCCCTTGTCCTTCGCGGAGACGTGCACGATGCCGTTGGCGTCGATGTCGAAGGTGACCTCGATCTGCGGCATCCCGCGCGGGGCGGGGGCGATGCCGGTCAGCTCGAAGGTGCCCAGGTTCTTGTTGTCCCGGGTGAACTGGCGCTCGCCCTGGAAGACCTGGATGGACACGGACGGCTGGTTGTCCTCGGCGGTGGTGAAGGTCTCGGACCGCTTGGTGGGGATCGCCGTGTTGCGCTCGATGAGCTTGGTCATCACGCCGCCCTTGGTCTCGATGCCCAGCGACAGCGGGGTCACGTCGATCAGCAGCACGTCCTTGCGGTCGCCCTTGAGCACGCCCGCCTGGATCGCGGCGCCGACGGCGACGACCTCGTCCGGGTTCACGCCCTTGTTGGGCTCCTTGCCGGCCAGGCGCTGGACGGTCTCCGCGACGGCGGGCATGCGGGTCGAGCCGCCCACCAGCACCACGTGGTCGATGTCGGACACGGAGATGCCGGCCTCGGCGATGACGTCCTTGAACGGCTTCTCGGTGCGCTCGAGCAGGTCCCGGGTGAGCTCCTCGAACTTGGCGCGGGTGAGGCGCTCGTCCAGGTGCACCGGGCCCTCGGGGGTCACGGACAGGTACTGCAGGGAGATGCTGGTGCTGGTCGCGGAGGACAGCTCCTTCTTGGCCTGCTCCGCGGTCTCCTTCAGGCGCTGCAGGGCGATCTTGTCCTTGGACAGGTCCGCGCCGGTCTTCGACTTCACCTGCGCCAGCAGCCAGTCGACCACGCGCTGGTCCCAGTCGTCGCCGCCGAGGCGGTTGTCGCCGGCGGTCGAGCGGACCTGGATGGTGGAGAAGTCGTCCTCGTCCTTGCCGACCTCCAGCAGGGAGACGTCGAAGGTGCCGCCGCCGAGGTCGAAGACCAGGATGAGCTCGTCCTCCTTGCCCTTCTCCAGGCCGTAGGCGAGCGCCGCGGCGGTGGGCTCGTTGACGATGCGCAGCACGTTCATGCCGGCGATCTCACCGGCCTCCTTGGTGGCCTGGCGCTCGGCGTCGTTGAAGTACGCCGGGACGGTGATCACGGCGTCGGTGACCTTGTCGCCGAGGTAGGACTCGGCGTCGGTCTTGAGCTTCATCAGGATGCGCGCCGAGATCTCCTGCGGCGTGTACTTCTTGCCGTCGATGTCGGTGGACCACCCGGTGCCCATGTGGCGCTTCACCGAGGCGATCGTGCGGTCCACGTTGGTGACGGCCTGGCGCTTGGCGATGTCGCCCACCAGGGTCTCGCCGTCCTTGGAGAAGGCGACGACGGACGGCGTGGTCCGGTTGCCCTCGGCGTTGGCGATGACGGTGGGCTCGCCGCCCTCCAGCACGGACACCACGGAGTTGGTGGTGCCGAGGTCGATTCCTACTGCACGAGACATGGACGTGTTCTCCTTCGGGTCGAGCTGAACCGGGCGGGCCGTACCGGCCCCGTTGGGGTCCCGGAGGTCTCAGTTCTTGAGTTTTCCTGGCTCAAGTCTGCCACGTGAGCCGCTGATGTCAACTTAAGTTGAGCCACATCGACTCAACCCGGGGTGCCGGGGATGTGAGACGCCGCGCACCCCCTCCCGCTGGGTCGGGACGTCGGATACCGTGGAGTGTTTGTGCCCGTTCCCGCGGGCCACCGCCACACCCCCGGGTCCGCCCCGCACGTCACCGCACGCACCGACACGACACCGCACGCACCCCGACACCTCAGGAGCCACCGTGAGCACCACGCCACCCCATTCGCCGCATCCGTCCAGTGAGGCCGACGGCTCCCGCCGGCCGAAGCCGCGGGAGGTGCTGCGCGAGATCAACTACCCGCACGGCATCCACCCCGCCCTCGTCCCCGGCATCGCCGTCGAGGACCAGAAGCTGAACTACGGCACGGACAAGGTGGTCTTCACCGTCACCGCCGCGCTGATCGTGGGGTTCATCGCCTGGGGCGTGCTCTCCACCGAGTCCCTGACGGCCGCCTCCACCGCGGCCCTGGGCTGGGTGACCGGCAACACCGGGTGGTTCTTCACCGCCCTGTCCACGGCCGCCGTGCTGTTCATGCTCGTGGTCGGCTTCACCCGGACCGGGCGGATCCCCCTGGGCATGGACGACGAGAAGCCCGAGTACTCCTTCTTCTCGTGGCTCGCCATGCTCTTCGCCGCCGGCATGGGCATCGGCCTGATGTTCTACGGCGCCTCCGAGCCGCTGAGCCACTTCGGCGCGGGCGTCCCCGGATTCGGGGCGGAGCCCGGCTCCGAGGAGATGACCGTCTACGCCCTCGTCCAGACCGCCTTCCACTGGGGTCTCAACCCCTGGGCCATGTACGCCGTGGTCGGCGCGGCCGTCGCGTACGGCGCCTACCGGCGCGGACGCTCCCCGCTCATCAGCCGGATCTTCGTGCCGCTGATCGGCCAGCGGCGCGCCGAGGGCGGCCTGGGCCGGCTCATCGACGTGTTCGCCATCTTCGCGACCCTCTTCGGCACCGCTGCCTCGCTCGGGATCGGCGCGCTGCAGATCTCCCGGGGCCTCGAGATCGTCGCGGGCTGGGGACCGCTCGGCAACGGCGGGCTCATCGCGATCATCGCCGTCCTCACCGCCGCCTTCGTGGTCTCCGCGGTCTCCGGCGTGGCCCGCGGCATCCGCTACCTCTCCAATACGAACCTGCTGCTGGCGTTCCTGCTCGCCCTGTTCGTGTTCGTGGCCGGGCCCACTGTCCTGATCCTGGACCTGGTCCCCGCCGTGTTCAGCACCTACCTGCAGGAGTACCTCTGGATGACCGGGCAGACCGGCGGCTGGGGCGAGGACGCCACCGCCTTCGCCGGCGGCTGGACCGTCTTCTACTGGGCCTGGTGGCTGTCCTGGTCCCCGTTCGTCGGGATGTTCATCGCCAAGATCTCCCGCGGCCGCACGCTGCGCCAGTTCGTGACCGTGGTGCTCGTGGTCCCCTCCTCCATGTGCGTGCTCTGGTTCGTGGTCATCGGCGGCACGTCCATGTACCTGCAGCGCACCGGGACCGACCTGGCCGCCGCGGGCGGCCAGGAGGCCGCGCTGTTCGGCATGCTCGACGCCCTGCCCTTCGGCGCGATCACGTCGGTGCTCGCCATGGTCGTCATCGGCATCTTCTTCGTGACCAGCGCGGACTCCGCGTCCATCGTCATGGGCACGCTGTCCCAGCGGGGCCAGCCGGAGCCGAACCGGCCGATCGTCGTGTTCTGGGGCTTGTGCCTCGGCGGCATCGCAACGGTCATGATGCTCGTGGGCGGCGACGACGCCCTGACCGGGATGCAGAACCTCGTGACCGTCTCGGCCCTGCCGTTCGCGGTGATCGTCGCCTTCCTCATGGTCGCCTTCTACAAGGACCTGCGCAGCGACCCCGCCACGATCCGCCACGCGTTCGCCCTCACGGCGGTGCGCAAGGCCGTGATCCACGGCATCGAGGAGCACGGCGACGACTTCGCCCTGCAGGTGGAGCACGCCCCCGGCGCCCGTGCCGCCGGCGAGACCTTCGACTCCCACGACCCGGCCGTCACCGACTGGTACCGGCGGGTCGACGAGAACGGCGAGGAGATCGACCTCGCCGCGGAGACCGGTTCGAGCTCCGGCCAGCAGGCCGACCAGGAGCCGGAGCGCCCGGACGCCGGTCAGGAACGACTGGACCCGGACGAGCAGCGACCGCTCGACCCGACCGTCCGCCGGTCCTGACCGGACCCGCGCCGTGCGGCCGTCGCCCCCTCGGGCGGCGGCCGCACTTCTCGTGCCGGGACCGGACGGCTTAGACTGCGCGCTATGTATTCGATCGTGGCCGTGTGCACCGGCAACATCTGCCGCTCGCCCATGGCGGAGTTCGCCCTGCGCCGCGCCTTCGAGGCCGCAGGACTGGCCGGGCGCGTGCGGATCGACTCGGCCGGCGTCAGCGACGAGGAGCTCGGCAACCCCGTGGACCCCCGCGCCGGCGACCTCCTGCGCCGCGAGGGACTCGACGCCTCTGCGCACGCGGCCCAGGTCTTCGACCCCGTCCGCTTCGGCGACCGGGACCTCGTGCTCGCCCTGGACGTGGTGCACTGGCAGCGCCTGCGGGCGCTCGCACCGGACCGGTCCGCCGCCGCCAAGGTGCGGCTGCTGCGGGAGTTCGACCCCGCCGTCGAGGACCTCGAGGACGGCGACCTGGGGATCTACGACCCCTGGTACGGGGGCCCCGAGGACTTCGAGTCCACCTGGGGCATGATCGACGCCGCCGTGCCGGGCGTGGTCCGCGCCGTCGCCCGGGAGCTCGGCGCCGACCGGGGATCCGCGCAGGACGCCGGGCGCGCGTGATCGACATCGAGCTCGAGCTGGATCCGGCGCTCGCCGCGGCCCACCCCGCCGGCACCAACCTGGCGCGGCTGCTCCCCTCCCCCACCCGCCGCCCCTACCTCATCGGCATCGACGGGCGTTCGGGGGCCGGCAAGACCAGCCTCGCCGAGCAGCTCGGCGCGGTGCTGCGCCCGGTGCGGGACGTGACGCTCTTCCACCTCGAGGACCTCTACCCGGGCTGGGACGGGCTCGGCCCCGGCCGCCGCACCTACGTGGACGAGGTCCTCACACCCCTCGACCAGGGCCGGGACGCCGAGTGGAGCGCCTGGGACTGGGTCACCGGCTCCCCGGGGACCCCGCGGCTGACCCGTGTGGCGGAGGTCGTGATCCTGGAGGGCGTCGGCGCGTGCAGCGCCGAGGCCCGGGAGCTGCTGGACGTCTCCGTGTGGGTCGAGCTGCCCACCGCCCTGCGCTACGACCGCGCGCTGAGCCGTGACGGCTCCTACTACGCCGAGCACTGGGACCGCTGGGCCGCCCAGGAGGACGCCTACCTGGCGGAGGACCACGTCTGGGAACAGGTGGACATCCTGCACCCCGGCCCGGTCTGCTGAGCCCCGCGGCCGCACCGACAGGAGGATCCGTGACCAGCACCGTCGTCGTCCTCGACGCCGCCCACCCGGAGGGCGTCCTCGCCGATCCGTCCGTTCCGCTCGTGCGGATCGACGACCAGGGGCTCACCCGGGGGGACGGCGTCTTCGAGACCATGCGCGCCGTCGACGGGCTCGTGCAGAAGTTCGAGGCCCACCACCAGCGGCTGTCGGCCTCCGCGCGGCTGGCGCAGCTGCCCGTGCCGTCGGCGCGGGACGTGCGCGGGGCGGTGGAGCTGGCGCTCGCCCACGCCGCCCCCGGCGGGGACGGCGGTCTGGGGGCCGAGCACGCCGTCAAGGTGGTGATCAGCCGCGGCACCCCGGCGGACGGCCCGTGGTCCTGGATCGTGGTGAGCCCCGTGCCGGAGACGACGTTCCGGCAGCGCCGGGACGGCGTGACCGCGGTGCTGCTGCCGCGCGGCCACGACCCCGCCCAGGACGCCGGGTACCCGTGGCTGCTCCCGGGGGCCAAGACGCTCTCCTACGCGATCAACATGGCCGCCCTGCGCCACGCCCGCTCCCTCGGCGCGGACGAGGCGGTCTTCACCACGGAGGGGCGCAGGGTCCTGGAGGGCGCGACGTCCTCCGTGGTCTGCGCCCGGGTGCGCGTCGGCCGCCGCACCCTGCTGACGCCGGAGCCCTCGCACGGGATCCTGCCGGGCACCACGCAGGCCAAGATCTTCGCCGCCGCCCGCCGGGACGGCTGGGAGCTCGGCTACGGGCCCCTGTACCCGGCGGACCTCATGGAGGCCGACGCCGTGTGGCTGGTCTCCAGCGTCCGGCTCGCGGTGCCGGTGCGCCGGCTCGACCACCAGCCGCTGCCGGTGGACCCGGACCTGACGAGGCTCGTCACGAGCTGGGTCCAGCAGGCCTGATCCTTCGCTCAGGCCCAGATGAACCGGTGCGTCCCGAGCAGGACGGACACCGCCGGGCCCGCCGCGGCGGCCGCAGCGCAGCCCGTGAGGACCGCCGCGTCCCGCCAGGAGTGCCCCGGGACGCGGGCCCACGTGCGCGGACCCGCCCCGAAGCCGCGGGCCTCCATGGTGACCGAGAGCCGGGTGGCCCGTCGCAGGGACTGCACCAGCAGCGTGAAGGCCTGACCGCCGAACTCCCGCAGCGCGCCCACCGGACCGTGCCCGGACCCCGCCCCGCGCGCCCGCCGCGCCATCGCCAGGGTGGCCCACTCGGAGACCATCACCCCCACCAGCCGCAGCGCGGCCAGGGACGCGAGCACGAAGCGGGCCGGCAGGCGCAGCGTCTGGGCGAGGCCGTCGGCGAGGTCCGTGGGATCCGTGGTGAGCACCAGCATCAGCCCGGGCAGCGCCAGCGCCAGCCCGCGCAGGGCGATCGCCGCCCCCGCGGCCACCGAGCCGGACGAGATCCCGGTGATCCCCAGGTCGAGCAGCACCGGCCCGGTGTCCTCGGCGAGCAGGGCCGTGCCCCACCCGCTCACGAGCGCCGCCACGACCACCGGCCACGCCCGGCGCAGCAGCGCGAGCGGGCGCTGACCGGCCAGCGCCAGCAGCAGCACCTCGCCCAGCAGCACGGTCCCCGACGTCACGGGGTCCGCGCTGAGCAGCAGCACCACGGTCAGCAGCAGCGCCCCGGCCAGCTTGACCACCGCGTTCGTGCGCCCCAGCAGGGAGGTCCGGGCCGACGGCGCGATCGCGGCGGCGCTCACCGGACGGGCTCCCGCCGGGCGGGGACGACCCGCACCGCGCCGGCGCCCGGCGCCGCCGGAGCCGCCGGGGCACTCCCGGCCGCGGCCGCGGACCGCACGGCAGGAACGGCCGGCGCCCCTTCCGCCGCCGGTGCCGTGCGAGCGGCGCGGCCCCGCCCGCTCGGGGTGCCCAGCGCCAGCACCTCGGCGCCGAGCGCCCGCACGAAGTCCTCGTCGTGGGTCACGGCGAGGACCGACGTGCCGGCGTCGACGAGCTCCACGAGCAGGTCCACGAGCTCCGCCCACGTCAGGGCGTCCTGACCGAACGTCGGCTCGTCGAGCACCAGCACGTCCGGGTCCGTGGCGAGCACCGTGGCCACGGACAGCCGCCGCTTCTCGCCCCCGGAGAGGGTGAACGGGTTGGCGTCGGCCAGGTGCGAGAGCCGCAGCCGGCGGAGCAGTTCGTCCGTGCGGCGCTCCCGCTCGGCCACCGGCGTGCCGGCCAGCCGGGGGCCGAGCTCGAGCTCGGCCCGCACGGTGGCCCGCAGGAACTGGTGCTCGGGCTCCTGGAAGACCGTCCCCACGCGGGCCACGAGCTCCCGGCCGCTCCACTCGAGCGGGTCGGGGCCCGCGCCGCGGTCGAGGACCGGGTGGGCCCGCACGGTGCCGCGCACGGGGGCGAGCAGACCCGCCAGCGTCAGCGCGAGCGTGGACTTGCCGGCGCCGTTGGGCCCGGTCAGCGCGAGCGCGCGGCCGCGGCGCAGGGTC
>NZ_PDDL01000061.1:0-21790 GCF_020833785.1 Kocuria sp. CCUG 69068 | reverse complement strand
ACCGCCGCGTCCGCCACGGCGACCGCACCCAGGGCGGCCGCCGCCGGGGCGAAGCGGCCCACCGGCAGCGCGCGGACGACCTCGAGCCGCCCGGACTCCTCCTCGGCGCGCACGTGCCGGCTCGCGAGCAGGATGCTCATGATCGCCGTCGCCACGAGCACCGACAGGCTCAGCTCGTTGACCGTCATGGCGCCCAGCGTGTAGTCGTCCGCGCCGAAGGCCGGGCCGGTCATCATCACGGCGGACGGGTTGTCCAGCAGGGCCGCCCGGGCCTGGCGGGCCTCGCCGTCCGGGAACGTCTCCTCGAGGGCGAGCACCGTCGCGGACACGGTGCCGGTGAGCGCGAGCACCCACACGAGGATCCGGACCCGGTCCAGGCGCAGGTTGAGCCGGAACAGCCGGCCGGTCGCGGCCCACGGCTCGGCGGTCCTCATCGGGGCGCCCGCACGTCCCGGCCGGCGCCGCGCCCGGTCCCGTCCGGGGCGGCGGGCTCGGCCGGGCGGTCGCCGTAGTGGCGCAGGAAGAGCTCCTCGAGCGAGGGCGGGGTGACGGTCAGGTTCTGCACGCCCAGGTCCGCGAGCGCCCGGAGCACCTCGGGGACCCGGGCGTCGTCGACGTCGAAGCCCAGCCTCCCGTCCTCGTGCACGAGGTGGTGCACGCCCGGCAGCCCGCCGAGGCGGCCGGGGCCGGCGGAGGTCGTGGCCGTGACGGCGGAGCGGGTCAGGTGGCGCAGCTGGGCGAGGGTGCCGCTCTCCACGTCCCGTCCGGCGCGGATGATGGTCACGGTGTCGCACAGCTTCTCGACCTCCGCCAGGATGTGGCTCGAGAGCAGGACCGTGCTGCCCTGCCCGCTCAGCCGGCGCACCTCGTCCGTGAACACGGCCTCCATGAGGGGGTCCAGCCCGGAGGTCGGCTCGTCCAGGACGTACAGCTCCGCCTCGGCGCTCAGGGCGGCGACCAGGGCCACTTTCTGCCGGTTGCCCTTGGAGTAGCTGCGGGCCTTCTTCGTGGGGTCGAGCTCGAAGCGCTCGACGAGCTCGTCGCGGCGGCGGCGCCGCCGCCGTCCGCCGCGGATGCCGGTGAGCAGGTCCACGATCTCGCCCCCGGTCAGGTTGGGCCACAGGTTCGTGTCCCCGGGGACGTAGGCGGTGCGGCGGTGGATCTGCACGGCGTCCCGCCAGGCGTCCAGGCCGAGGACGGTGGCCGTCCCCGCGTCCGCCCGGAGCAGGCCCAGCAGCACCCGGATCGCCGTGGACTTCCCCGAGCCGTTGGGGCCGAGGAAGCCCGCGACCTGCCCCGGCGCCACGGTGAGGTCGAAGCCGTCCAGGGCCGCGGTGGGGCCGAAGGTCTTGACGAGCCCGCGGGCCTCGATCACCGGGGTGTCCATGGGTGCTCCTGACGGGTCGGGGCCGGCGGCGTCGCGCCCGCCTGCTCCTCACGGTAGGCACCGCCCCGGTGCCGGACAAGGAGGCCCGGGGGTCCCGGGCGCGCCGGCCGGGCGGCGGGGGCGGGAGCCGGCGCGGTCACTCCGGACGGCGTCCCTCCACGGCCGCGGGCGAGGGGTTCTGCGCGCCGGCGGAGGGGACCCGCCGGTCGGGCCGGTCGCGGGGGTCGAGCCACGCCTTGGCCCGCAGGGCGGGCTTCTCGACGAGCGTCCACGACAGCAGCGCCAGGGGCAGCGTCAGCAGGACGACGAGCAGGGAGTTGACGGCGACGCCCCACGACGCCGTGCCGAGCAGCACGAGGAGCTGCTGCACCGGGTACGCGTAGATGTAGACGCCGTAGGAGAGGTCGGTGCGGGTGGTCCAGTTCCGGGACGGGGCGGCGCCGAGGCCGAGGAGCAGCACGGCGAGCGGCAGCTGCCCGTACAGGTCCGCCCAGCCCTGGTCCGTGAGCACGGCGTAGACGACGCCCGCCCCCGCGACGTGCACCCAGGTGGGCCGCCACGTCCCCGCCCAGGCCCAGACCGCCGCGCCCGCCAGGAAGTAGCCCACCAGCCGGGCGCCGTTGAGCCAGAGGTGGCTCGTGACCTCCAGCGGGCCCTCGACCAGGGGGCGCAGGACGAGCACGACGAGGAACAGCCCCGGCAGCACCCACCGGGCGTGCCGCGCCGCGACGGCGAGGCTGAGGACGAGCCCGATCAGCAGGTAGGCGAGGGCCTCGTGGAACAGCGTCCAGAGCGAGCCGTTCCAGGAGTCCGGGGCCGGGACCCGGACCAGGGTCCCGTCGATGCCCCACTGCGAGATCCTCAGGTCGGCGTTGTTCAGCACGAAGCCGGCGGCGGAGGCCACGTCGAGCGACGTGCCCTCGAGCGCGGCCGCGAGCGGCGCGAAGACGGCGGCCACCACGAGCAGGCTCACCAGGAAGGCCGGGTAGATGCGCAGGAACCGCCGCCAGAGGTAGGGCACCAGCGTGGTCCGCACCCTGCTCTCCGCGATGAGGTAGCCGCTGAGCACGAAGAAGCCGTTGACGGCCACGTCGGACAGGACCTCGAGGCTCGGGCCGTCCGCGCCGGTCAGCGGCCAGGTGTGCCCGACGATCACCAGGGACGCCAGACCCAGGCGGAGGGCGTTGAGGCGGTTGTGACGGTCGCCGAGGCGGTCCCGGAGTGTCGTGGCCAAGAGAGGTGCCTTCCGCAGGAGGGGGCAGCGCGGCCGGTGCGGTCAGCTGCTGGGCGTGGGGGCGGTCCCCGGGGCGGGGAAGCGGTCGTGACGCCGTGCCCTCACCCGCCCGACTCCGAGTTTAGGTATGCAAACGCATGGTGGGGTGCGGTGCCGCAGAAGTGGGGACGGAGCGCCGGACGGGCGCGGCGCACCGGCTGTCACAAAAAGCCCCGGTGCCCGGGGTGCTAACGCCCAGGTCAGGAGCCGTGCCAGGGTGGGAGCAGAGCCGCTCGAGGAGGGGGAGTCCCGTGCTGGAGATCCGCAGTGCCACCCAGGACCGGGCCGGGGGCGACGGGTGGCGCGCCGCCGCGCGCTCCGTGCCGGAGCGGCGCCCGGTCACGGCGCCGGTCGTGCTGGCCGGCCTCGGCGCGGCGCTCGTCGTCGTCGCCCTGGTGGCCGGGCGGGCGTGGTCGGAGGTGCTCCTCGACGCCGGGGCCGTCCTGCTCACCGTGGGCGGTGTGGGGCTGCTCCTGGACGCCGGGCTGGCGCGCTGGCACGGCTCCGGGCCCGTCGAGGCGCAGCGTCCCCCGGTCCCCGCGCCGACGGCGGCCCGCGACGACCGGCTCGGCCTCGTGGGGGTCCGCGAGGAGCTCGACGCGGTCGACGTGCTCCGGGGCGTGCGCCCCGGCCAGGAGCTGTGGTGGATGGACACCTTCCCGCTGACCCTGGCCGGCGACCTGGACGCGATCCACAAGGCGCTCGACGCCGGGGTCCGCGTCCGGCTCCTGGTCCTCGACCCGAAGTCGCCCGCGCTCGCGTCCCGGCTCCGCGAGATCCGCCACCACTACGGTCTCTCGCCCATGGACCTGCGGCGCAGCTTCGACACGCTGGTCCACCAGCTCCGGGCCCTCGGCGAGCTCGACCCCGTGGTGGCCGAACGCCTGGAGGTGCGGGTCTACGACGGCCTGCCCGGAGCCCCGATCTTCCTGGTGCTCGGGGATCCTGCCGCGGCGGAGGAGCCGGCGGCGGGCCCGGGCGCGCCGCAGGTGCTCCGGGCGTTCAGCAGCTACTTCCTGCTCGACGCGAGCCAGGACATGCCCTACCTGGAGTGGCGGGACGGGCCGTTCGCGGACCGGCTGCACTCCTACGCGCGGCACAAGTGGGCGGAGGGGCACACGGTGTTCCCGACCGAGCCCGCCGACCGCTCCGCCTCGGCGTTCAACGTCCGGCCCGAGGCGGCGGCGCGCCCGGCCCGGGGGAGCTCCGAGGGCTCCTGAGCGTCCGGCCCGGCGTCACTGTGGCGGTGAGCGCACAAGTCTGCTGAGATGACGGCATGGACGTTTCGGACTTCAAGACCCTGTTCGGCGACGACATCCGGGCCTGGCTCGACTGGGGTGCGGTGGACGACGAGAACTCCCGGATCGAGGACCTCGTGATCTCGTCCCGGGAGGAGCTCGCCGACCTCTACACGGTGTGGCATGTGGACCCCGAGGGCAACCCGGGCGAGTGGTCGCACCCGCAGCACCGGCCGCTGACCCTCGCCGAGGCGGCCGCGAAGCAGTGGCCGGAGGACCGGCAGGGCAAGATCGATCACATGCGCCAGGAGTTCGCGGAGGAGTCGGGGCCGGTCCAGCTCACCGTCCCGGCGTACCGGACCGAGGGCTTCCTCGTGGTCCTCGACTCCAACCACCGCCTGGTGGGCGCCTACCTCTCCGGGGCCGACCTGCGCGTGCTGCTGGTCGTGCTGGACGGGCCCTCGTCCTCCCAGGTGCTGCCCGCCACCGCGCAGATCGAGAACGACCAGGCGGAGCGGAACTGAGACGGTCCACGCCGGACCGGTCCGACCCCGGGACTAGCATGAGCCCATGAGCGACGACGCCCGCCCCGAGACCCGCTGCCCCGTCCCGCACGGCGACCGGCGCCGGACCGCCCCGCCCGGCGAGCGCAGCGTGCCGCGGGTGGAGGTGCTCGACGGCGTCTGGCACGTCCGCTCCCTGCCGATGGTCCGCCAGGTGCTGCGGGAGGCCGACGGCACGGTCCAGGCCGGCTTCAGCGCGGAGACCGCCCGGCAGGGCCTGACCGGCGACCACCCGCCCGTGCTCTACGCGGACGGTCCGGAGCACCGGCGCCAGCGCACCGCCACCGCGAGGTTCTTCACCCCGGCCGCGGTGAGCCGCCGCTACCGGGCCCTGATGGAGGAGCGCGCCGACGAGCTGGTCGAGCGGATCCGGCAGGACGGCGGGGCCGAGCTGTCCGCGATCACCCTGCGCTACTCCGTGGAGGTCGCCGCCCAGGTGGTGGGGCTGACGAACTCGGACATCGACGGGATGTCCCGGCGCCTGGAGCGCTTCTTCAGCGGCCCCGTGACCGGCTCCGCCGGTTCCCCGCGGCGCCGGCTCCCCGCTCGGCTGGGCGCCGTCGCCGGGGCCCTGCGGCCGATGTGGGCGATGACCGCCTTCCAGCTCCGGGACGTGCGCCCGGCCATCCGGGCCCGGCGCCGGGAGCCGCAGGAGGACGTCGTGTCCCACCTGCTCGCGGAGGACTACACGGACCGGGAGATCCTCGTGGAGTGCCTCACCTACGCGGCCGCCGGCATGGCCACCACCCGCGAGTTCATCGCGGTGGCCGCCTGGCACCTGCTGGAGGACGACCGGCTGCGGGAGGAGTACCTCGCGGCCGACGAGCCGGCCCGGCACGGGATCCTGCACGAGATCCTGCGCCTGGAACCGGTGGTGGGCCACCTCTACCGCCGGACCACGCGGGAGCTGGTCCTGGAGGACGGGGACGAGCGCCACGAGGTGCCCGCCGGGGCGCTGCTCGACCTCTACGTCCGCCAGGCGAACACCGACGAGCAGGCCCTGGGGGAGGACGCCCGGCAGCTGTGCCCGGAACGGTCCCGGCCGCGCGGGATCCGGCCCGAGGCGATGTCCTTCGGGGACGGCGCCCACCGGTGCCCGGGCGGGTTCCTCGCGATCCAGGAGACCGACGTCTTCCTGCAGCGCCTGCTGCGGCTGCCCCTGGAGTTCGCGCACCCGCCGCGGGTCTCGTGGGTCGAGCTGATCGCCGCCTACGAGGTGCGCGACGTCGTCCTGCGGGTCGGCGCCGGTCAGGGGTGGCGCACGCCCTCCCCGGCGAGCACCGCCCGGTAGCCCTCCCGGTACGTGGGGTGGCGCAGCTCGACGCCGGACTCCCGCAGCCGCCGGTTGGACAGCCGCTTCGAGCCCCGGCGCGGCGCGTCCGCCTCCGGGACGTCCTCGGGCCGGGGGACGCCGAGCTCCTGCGCCAGGAACTCGAGGACCTCGAGCTCGGGCACGGGCTCGTCGTCCGTGCCCAGGTACAGCGTGAGCGGCTGCGCGTCCATGGTCAGCAGGTGCACGGCCGCCGCCGCCGCGTCGTCGCGGTGGATGCGGTTGGTCCAGGCGGCCCCTGCGGCACCGTCCCCGGAGCGCACCTTGTCGATCAGCCGCGTCCGGCCCGGCCCGTAGATCCCGGACAGCCGCAGGACCGTGCCGTGCGGGAACTGCTCGTGGAACAGCTCCTCGGCCTCCAGCAGGATCCGCGCGGTCGGGGTCGAGGGGTCCGGCGGGGTGTCCTCGGTGACCTCCCCGCCGTCGGCGTCCCCGCACACGGCGGTCGAGGAGACCAACAGGGCGCGCCGGGGCAGGGCCCCGGCGGCGCGCAGCCCGTCGAACAGGTGGTGAAGGCCGTCGACGTAGGCCGCCCGGTAGGCCTCCGGCGTCCGCCCGTCCGCGGCGGTGGCCACGACCAGCAGCTCGACGTCGCCCGGCAGCTCGGGCACCTCGGTGCTCAGGTCCACCGCGATCCCGGTCAGGGGCGGCGGCAGCAGCTCCGCACGGCGGCGCAGGCCCAGCACCTCGTGCCCCTGCCCGGCCAGCCGCAGCCCGATCTCCGTGCCCAGGTCTCCGCATCCCGCGATCACCACGCTCATGGCCCCGATTCTCCCACGTCCCGGACCGGGCGATGCGGCGCGGGCCGGTCCTGTTCCCCCGGCGGCGGCGGCACCGTAGGTTGGAGGTGGCGGCCGGGCACCCCCGGGCGGCCGAGGAGCACGGAAGGGGTCGACGGTGGAGTGGTACCGCAAGGACGTGGAGGAGCTCGCCCCCGAGGACTGCTGGGACCGGCTGCGGGCGGACGGCGTCGCCCGGCTGGCCGTCGTGGTGGACGGGGCGCCGGAGATCTTCCCGATCAACTACGTGGTCGACCGCGGGACGATCGTGTTCCGCTCGGGCCTGGGCACGAAGGTCAGCGGCGCGCTCGAGGGCCTGGCGGTGGCCCTCGAGATCGACGGGCACGACCCGGCGACCGCCACGGCGTGGAGCGTGATCGTGAAGGGCGGCGCCGAGAGCGTCCGGCCGGGCCACGCCCTGATGGAGGCCCTGCAGCTGCCCCTGTTCCCGTGGCAGGAGGGGATGAAGGACCAGTTCGTCCGCATCGTCCCGACCGCCGTGACAGGCCGGCGCTTCACCATGGCCGACCACGAGGCGTGGAACTCCCGGGCGGCCGTCGGCCGCCGGACCCCGGGCGGGTCCGCCCGCTGGACCGAGGCCGGCTCCGGCGGGTCGTGACGGCCCGGGCCGGCTCCCGCGGAGCGGGCCGTGTCGGGACGGGGAGGCCTCCGTGCCCGGTCAGTAGGGTGGGGACATGACCGCGCACACCGTCTACACCGTGGGCCACTCCACCCGCTCCGCCGAGGAGTTCGTGGCGCTGCTGCGGGAGTCCGGGGTGCAGCAGCTCGTCGACATCCGCACGGTGCCGCGCTCGCGGAAGAACCCGCAGTTCGACCTCGACGCGCTGCCGGGCACGCTCGCGGAGGCCGGCATCGGGCACAGCTACTGCAAGGGCCTTGGCGGGCTGCGCCCCACCTCGAAGGACTCGGTCAACACCGCCTGGCGCAACGAGTCCTTCCGCGGCTACGCCGACCACATGCTGACCGACGAGTTCCGGGCCGCGCTGGCCGGGCTCGAGCGCCTGGCCGAGGACCGCGTGGTCGCGATCATGTGCGCGGAGGCCGTCTGGTGGCGCTGCCACCGCTCGCTCGTGGCCGAGGCCCTGCTGGTGCGCGGGCACGACGTGCAGCACATCATGGGCCCCGGCAAGCTGACCCCCGCGACGCTGCGGGACTTCGCCGTGGTCGACGGAGACCGGATCACCTACCCAGGAGGAGAACCATGCAGCACCTGAACGAGATCGCCCTGCAGCACCTGAACGAGGCACGCCACGCCCCGCACGGGCGCAGCGCCGAGCAGCTCCTGCACCAGAAGGTGCTGCGCCAGACCCTCCTGGCCCTCAAGGAGGGGGCGGTGCTCGCGGAGCACAACGCCCCCTACGCCGGGAGCCTGCAGGTGCTGCACGGGCGGATCCGGGTCTCCTCGAGCGAGGACCTGGTGCTCGGGGCCGGACACCTGCACGTGATCCCCGCGGAGCGGCACTCCGTGGTGGCCCTGGAGGACTCGGTGTTCATCCTCACCGCCGTGACCGGCATCGAGGACGCCGCCGAGTAGCCCCGCAGCGGCCCGGGGGAGGAGCGGGGGCGCTCAGCGCCGGCCCAGGTGCTTCTCCCGGCGGTAGGCGATGAACACGCCGGACACCGCGATCATCAGCATCATGGCGGCGATGAGCGCGAGCGTCCATGCGCCGTCGATCAGGGCGACGACCAGCAGGACGAGGGCGATCGCGGTCAGCAGGAGCTGGAAGATCAGCACGGGGCAGCCTCCGGTCGGGAACAGGGGTCCCGTCGAGGCTACCCGAGGCGTCCGCGGCGCCGGACGCCGGCGCCGGACGCCGGGGCCGGGCGCATTCCCGGTTTCGCCCTCCGCGTGAGCCGTGTCCCTGCGGCCGGGAGGGGGCTAGCGTCGGGGGAGAACACCACGTCCCCTCACCACCCCAAGGAGCACATCCATGTCCCGCACAGCCATCATCGGCGGCCACGGCAAGGTCGCCCTCGTTCTCGCCCAGCTGCTCAAGACCGGCGGCAACGACGTCACGAGCATCTTCCGCAACCCCGACCACACGGACGACGTCGAGAACACCGGCGCGTCCCCCGTGGTGGCCGACGTGGAGCAGCTGTCGGTCGCCCAGCTCGCGGACCTGCTCGAGGGCCAGGACGCCGTCGTGTGGAGCGCCGGCGCCGGCGGCGGCAGCCCCGAGCGCACCTACGCCGTGGACCGGGACGCGGCGATCCGCGCGATGGACGCGGCCGTGATGGCCGGCGCCAAGCGCTTCGTCATGGTCTCCTACTTCGGCGCCGGCCAGGACCACGGCGTCCCCGAGGACGACCCCTTCCACGCCTATGCCCAGGCCAAGGCCGACGCCGACGACCACCTGCGCGCCTCCTCGCTCGACTGGACGGTCGTGGGCCCCGGCGCCCTCACCGAGGACGAGGCGACCGGCAGGATCGACGTGTCCGCGGGCGAGCGGGACGGCGAGCACCGGACCTCGCGGGCCAACGTGGCGCTCGTGGTCGCGGCCGTGCTGGACGACCCCTCGACCATCGGGAAGACCATCGAGTTCTCCGACGGCCACACGCTCATCACCGAGGCGCTCGAGGTGCAGCCGTGACCGCCTGAGCGCACCGCACGAGGGGCGGCCGCCGCGCACCGGGACCCCGGGCGCGGCGGCCGCCCCTCGCCGCAGGGCCCCTGACCAGGAACGGCGCAGGGTTCCTAGGCCAGGAAGTCGGCCGTCCCCAGGACGCGTGCGGTCGCGCCGGGCCCGGTCGTGCCGGGGCCGGGCGCGTCCAGGGCGGCGATGCGGCGCTCGGCGATCCGCCAGCCGTCCGGGGTGCGCACGAACAGGTCCAGCTGGTCCCCGCCCAGCGCGGTCCCGTCGGCGCACACCACCAGCCACTTGCTCCAGGCCCGCACCCGGTCCGGGGCGAGCCGGCGCAGCACCGTGTCGGTGACCAGGTGGGGGTCCCGGGTCTCGGCCAGGGTCCGCTCGGCGATCTCCGCGGGCCCGCGCGCGGTCCCGCCCGGGGAGACGACGACGGCGTCCCCGGTGAACACCCGGTCCAGGTCCGGCCAGGCGCGGGCGTCCACCACCCGGGCGCACCGGCTCAGGACGGTGCCGATCTCGAGCGCGTCGGCGGCGGGCACCCGGTCCCACCCCGCGCCCGGTGCGGGGCTCACCGGCGGGCCCGGTCGGCGGCCGCGAGCACGGCGTCGTCGAACATCGCGTAGGCGTGCGGGGCCGGCGCGTAGCCGCCCTCGGCGAGCGCCGCGGAGGCGGAGTCGTTGCGGGGCGCCACGGTGCGCCGCTCGATCCGCCACCCGTCGGCGGTGCGCCGGAACGTGTCGATGTAGTCGCCGCAGGCCACCCTCCGGTCCCACGTCAGCAGCAGCATCCTGGACCAGCACACGGCGGTGTCCGCGTCCACGGCCTCCACGATCGAGTTCAGGGTGTGCGTGGCGGGGAAGCGGGCGAGATCGACGGACTCGACGAAGCGCCGCACGCCCGCCGGGCCGTCGAACTCCCCCTGCGGTGCGCTGAGGCGGACTCCCGGCACGAACACCTCCCCGAACATGTCCCACTGGCGGTTGTCCAGCAGGTGCGAGGAGAAGCTCAGGATCTCGGCGATCTCGATCCGGTCCTGGGCGCTGAGCGCCCCGGTGGTGCTCTCCGTCGTGCTCTCCGCGGTCTGCTCCGAGACCTGTGTGTCGTCCATGGTCCTGCTCTCGTCCTCTCGTCCTTCTCGTGGGCCGGCCGGCCGGGCCGTTCCGGCGCGCCGGCGCACGACAAGCGGTTCCGCCCATGATGAATTCCCGGGCCCGGCCGTGCCACGAGGCCCGGTCGTTCCCTAATCTGACCACATGAGCACCCACCAGGATGACATCCAGCACATCGTCGAGTTCGTGAACCGCACCCGCGTCGGCATGCTCAGCACCCGCGAGGCCACCGGCAAGCTCGTCAGCCGCCCGATGACCGTGGTCGACGTGGCCCCGGGGGAGGACCTCAACTTCTTCACCAGCCGGGACACCTCCTCGGTCCGGGACGTGGCGGCCAACGACGCCGTCAACGTCGCGTTCGTGGGGGACCACGAATGGGTCTCGATCTCCGGCGCCGCCGAGGTGGTCGAGGACCGGCAGGTGCTCGAGGGGCTGTGGTCCGACGCGCTGAAGGCGTACTACCCGGACGGGCCCGCCACACCCGGGCTCGTGGTGCTGCGCGTGCGCACGGAGACCGCCGAGCACTGGCGCAGCCCCGGGACGGTCGCCACCGCGCTGCGCTGGGCCAGGGCCCGCGCCACCGGGGAGCAGATCGACCCCGGCCAGTCCACGGTGGTGGACCTGTGAGCCTGCCCCCGATCCACCAGGGAGCCACCGCCGGGCGGGACCCCGAACGGCTGGACCTCGAGGAGGTCCTGCGCCTGACCGCCGTGGTGCACGGCTCCGTGCAGGGCGTCGGGTTCCGCTGGTGGACCGCGCGCCACGCGGAGCGGCTGGGCCTGCACGGCTCGGCGGTGAACAACGCGGACGGCACCGTGGGGGTGATCGCCGAGGGCCCCCGGCACGCCGTGCGGGACCTGCTCAAGGCCCTCAACGGCGGCGGCACGCCCGGCGCCGTGATGAAGGTGGACTCCCACTACGGCCCCGCCACCGGGGAGTTCCGCGGGTTCGTCACCGGCTGAGCCGCGACGCCGCGCCCCCGCCCGCGTTCTACGATGGGGGCATGGCTCACGACCACGCCGGGGACCGCGGACGCGCGGAGCACGACCACGGGCCCGGGCACTCGCACGCCGGCCCCGGGACCGACCGGTGGCGGATCGCCACCGCCCTCGGGATCACCGCGGCGCTGTTCGTCGTCCAGCTGGTCGGCGCCCTGTGGACGGGCTCCCTGGCGCTCCTCATCGACACCGCCCATGTGCTCACGGACGCGGGCGGGCTGCTGCTCGCCCTGGTCGCCGCGCAGCTGACCCTGCGCCCGCCCAGCGCCCGGCGCACGTGGGGCTGGCGCCGCGCGGAGATCGTGGCCGCGGCCCTGCAGGCCGGGGTGCTGCTGGCCGTGGGGCTGTTCGTGCTCGTGGAGGGCGTGCGCCGGTTCCTCGAGCCGCACCCGGTGGCCTCGGCCGAGATGCTGGTCTTCGGCGCCCTGGGCCTGGCCGGCAACCTCGTGGCGATGGCCGTGCTCTTCGGGGGCCGGCGCTCGAACCTGAACCTGCGCGCGGCGATGCTCGAGGTGCTCAACGACGCACTGGGCTCGGTCGCCGTGATCGTCGCGGCAGTGGTCATCACCCTCACCGGCTGGGTGCAGGCGGACGCCGTGGTGGCGCTGCTCATCGGGGCGCTCATCGTGCCCCGCACCGTCCGGCTGCTCGTGGAGTCCCTGTCCGTGCTCATGGAGAGCGTGCCCCCCGGGCTCGACATGGACGAGGTCCGCGGGCACATCCTCGAGCTCCCGCACGTGGTGGAGGTCCACGACCTGCACGCGACCCGGATCTCCTCGGACCTGCCCGTGCTCACCGCCCACGTGGTGCTCGAGGAGGAGTACTTCTACTCCGGCGGCTCCGCGGAGGCGCTGGGCCGGATCCAGCAGTGCGTGGCCGAGCACTTCCCCGTGTCCGTCCAGCACTCCACGATCCAGCTGGAGCCCGCGGACCACGACGAACCGGAGGTCTGCGCCCCCCATGAGCACTGAGCCCCCGAGCGGCGAGCAGCACTGCCTGGTCGTCTTCGTCCCCGCCACCCACGCCGAGCAGGTCCTGCAGGCCCTGGGCGAGGCCGGGGCGGGACGGGCCGGGAACTACTCCCACACCGCGTTCGTGAGCCGCGGCACCGGGCGGTTCACGCCGCTGCCGGGGGCGCACCCCGTGATCGGGGAGGTCGGCCGGCCCCAGGAGGTCGACGAGGTCCGCATCGAGACGCTGTATCCGGCCGCCGAGCGCGAGCGCGTGCTGCGGGCGATGGCCGGGGCCCACCCCTACGAGGTCCCGGCCTTCACCACCTTCCCGGTCCACGACCGGGGCCCGTCCTTCGACGAGCAGGGCCGGCTCAGGAGCCGGCCGGATCCTGCATGAGCACCGAGCGGATCAGGAAGCGCTTGCCCTCCGGCGCCTCCACCGAGAACCCGGAGCCGCGGCCCTCCACCACGTCCACCGTGAGGAGGGTGTGCTTCCAGTACTCGAACTGCTCGCGGGACATCCAGAACTCGAGCTCGGCCGTGGCCGGGTCACCGGGCAGCGTGAATACGCCCAGCAGCACGTCCGCCGGGCCGGTGAGGAAGTCCCCGGCCGGGTAGCACATGGGCGCGGAGCCGTCGCAGCACCCGCCGGACTGGTGGAACATCAGCCGCCCGTGGATCCCCCGCAGCGTCCCGAGCAGCTCCACGGCGGCCGGCGTCAGGGCCACCCGGGAGAACGTCTCGCCCTCGACGGCGGGGACGGACTCCAGGACGGCGGTGTCCCCGGCGGCGCTTCCGGCGGTGTTCCCGGGGATGTTCGTGGTGACGTTCGTGGCGGTGCTCTCTGCGGTGTTCTCGGCGGTGCTCACAGCACGCTCCTCGGCTCGGCGGTGTGATCCACGCTACAGGCGGTGGAGCAGTTCCTCCAGGCCGAGGCCGTCCAGCACGCCCGCCGGGTGCGGTCCGGCGGCGGCGAAGGTGTCCGCCCACTCCCGGGGCAGGGCCCGGCGCCCGCCCACGAGGACCAGGTTGCCCGGGTAGCGCCCCGTGAGCAGCCGCTCCTCGGCCAGGCACCACACGTCGGCCAGCGCCTCCCGCATCGCCCGCGCCTGCCCGGCGAAGAACGCCAGCCCGGGATCGTCGCCCACGTTGACGACCAGCACCCCGCCGGGCGCCAGCACCCCGGCGGCCTCGGCGTAGAAGGACGGCTCCGTGAGGTGGGCGGGGGCGTCCCGGCCCGAGAAGACGTCGAGGACCACGAGGTCCGCGGTCCCGGGGGCGACGACGTCCGGCAGGGCCGCCCGGGCGTCGTCGATCACGACGCGCACGTCCGCCCCCGCGGGCAGGGGCAGCGCCTCGAGCACGAACGCGGGCAGCTCCCGCTCCAGCTCCACGGCCACCTGCGCGGAGCCGGGCCGGGTCGCGGCCACGTACCGGGCGAGCGTCAGGGCCCCGGCGCCCAGGTGGACCGCGGTGACCGGCGCACCCGGCGCCGCCACCACGTCGACGACGCCGCCGATCCGCCGCAGGTACTCGTAGAAGATCTCCCCGGGGCGGGCGAGGTCCACGTGGGACTGCTCGGCCCCGCCGATGGAGAGCACGAACCCGCCCTCGGTGAAGCCGTCCGGGGTGATCTCGGCGTGCACGCCGGCGTCCTTGAGGTATCTGCGCATGAGCCCATTGTCACTTCCCGGACGGGAATGAAGCGGGGGTCGGGACGGCTCTACCGGTGAATCACTGCTGCGTCCCGAAGGATCCCCCGCCCATGGCACCCGACGTCCCCGTGTCCGAGACCCCTCCCGTCCCCGCCCCCGCGCCCGCCACCGGGCTCCCGGACACCGGCCCCCCGGCCGTCGTCGCGGACACCGACCACTCCGCCCGCAACCGCCTGGTCATCGGGCTGCTGCTGGTCTCCACGTTCGTGGTGATCCTCAACGAGACGATCATGGGCGTGGCGCTGCCCCGCCTCATGGCCGATCTCTCGGTCACGGCGGTCGCCGGCCAGTGGCTCACCACCGCCTACATGCTGACCATGGCCGTGGTCATCCCGGTGACGGGGTTCCTGCTCCAGCGCCTGCACACCCGGCCCGTGTTCCTGACCGCCATGACCCTGTTCAGCCTCGGCACCCTCGTCTGCGCGGCCGCGCCCGGGTTCGGGACGCTGCTCGCGGGGCGGGTGGTGCAGGCCGGCGGCACGGCCATCATGATGCCGCTGCTGATGACCACGGTGCTGACCCTGGTGCCGCCGGCCGGGCGCGGGCGGGTCATGGGCAACATCTCGATCGTCATCTCGGTGGCCCCTGCCGTGGGGCCCACCATCTCGGGCGTCATCCTCAGCGTGCTCGAGTGGCGGTGGATGTTCATCCTGGTGCTGCCGATCGCGGTGGGCTCCCTGCTGCTCGGCGCGTGGCGGATGCAGAACGTCACCGAGCCCCGCCCGGCGCCGCTGGACGTGGTCTCGGTGGTGCTCTCGGCCCTGGGCTTCGGCGGCCTGGTCTACGGCCTGAGCACGCTCGGCGAGGGCGGGGACGCCGCGCTCCCGGCGTGGGTGCCGCTCGTGCTGGGCGTGGCAGCGCTGGCCGTGTTCGTGCGGCGCCAGACGCGGCTGCAGCGCGCGGACCGCGCCCTGCTGGACCTGCGCACCTTCCGGTCCCGGGTGTTCACGATGTCCACGGCGGTGCTCGCCGTCAGCATGATGGCCCTCTTCGGCACGCTGATCGTCCTGCCCATCTACCTGCAGACCGTGCACGGCCTCGACCCCCTGGGCACGGGCCTGCTGCTGCTGCCCGGCGGGCTCGTCATGGGACTGCTGGCACCCTTCGTGGGCCGGGTCTACGACCGATCGGGCCCCACCGTGCTGCTCGTGCCGGGCTCGATCCTGCTGAGCGCGTCCCTGTGGTACCTCGCCTCCACCACGGGGGCCACGCCCGTCCCGATGGTGCTGCTCGCCCACGTGGTGCTCAGCACGGGTCTGGCCCTGATGTTCACCCCGCTGTTCACCGCGGGCCTGGGCGCCCTGCCGACACGGCTGTACTCGCACGGCTCCGCCATGGTGGGCACCCTGCAGCAGGTGGCGGGCGCGGCGGGCACGGCCCTGTTCGTCACCGTGCTGACCCTCTCCGCCGCCGGCGCGGCGGCCTCCGGGGCCTCGGCTCCGGAGGCCACCGAGGCGGGCGTGCGGAGCGCCTTCCTGTGCGGCGGGATCATCTCGCTGCTCGCCGTCGTCGGCTCCTTCGGGGTGCGCCGCCCCGCGGGCACGGCGGGCACGGAGAGCGCCGCGGGCGCGGAGGACTGAGGCCCCGCGGGCCCGGTCCTCAGCCCCGGACGCGCTCGCGGATCAGCCGCGTGAGCTCCGCGGCGTCCTCGACGGCCCGCTCGCCCTCGGCCAGCCCCGCACGCAGCTCCTCCCGGGTCGCGGCGTCCTTGAGGGCGCGGACGTTGATCTCGAGCGTCACCATGGCCGTGGCCACCGCGGCCCGGGCCGCCTCGGAGGCCGCCGCCACGTCGCTGAGGACGTTGGGGTTGCACCAGCCGGTCAGCTCGCGCGCGAGCCCGACCACCTCGGTGCCCACGCCGATCAGCTCCCGTGGGGGACGCGCGGCGCCGGCCGTGGCCTCCTGGACGGCCCGTGAGCGCTCCGCCTTCTCCTCGGCGGTGTCCTTCGGCAGGGTGTAGGCGGCCGAGAGCGCGCCGAAGGCCTCGGCGTCGGCGTCCGCCAGGCCCAGCGCGCGCGGGATCAGCTCCTCGGCCCGGTCGGCCGCGCGCCGGGCACGGTCCGCGTGCTCGGACGCCGTGGAGTAGCGGGCGGACATCGCGATCAGGGCCGCGCCCAGCGCGGCCTGCAGGGCGCCCGCGGCGCCGCCGCCGGGGGCGGGCTCGTCCGAGGCCATGCGCTCCACGTAGGCCCTGACGTTCTCCGAGCTGATCACAGCGGCTCCTTCCGGTGGCGGGACCTGCCGCCCGCCGCGGGGCGCGCGCAGGCGGTGGCGTCCGCACGAGCCTAGCCCTCCGCCGGTCCCCGTGGTGAGTCTCACAGCCCCCGCGGGACGAATGCACGGCCCGTCCATCGCACGGAAACGTGCCGGCCACATCCGCGGACGATCCTGGAGGTGTCCGAGGGCCCCCTCCCCGGACGCCGACCCCCGAGAGGACGTGCCGCCATGACGACCCTCCGAGCGACGACCGTCGACGCGACCGCCGATGACACCTGGGTCCAGGACCCCGCACGGATCCGCCCCGGCGACCGGATCGAGGTGTGGGAGCAGGGCCACCTCCGCCACGTCGGCACGGTGGGCCAGTGCGCCCCCCACCTGCGGCTGCTCTGGATCCTGGAGGCCGGCACCGGCTCCCGCCGGCTGATCCCCGTCCACGGCTACCGCCTGCGCCGCTCCCCGTTCGCCCGCCCCGCCTGAGGCCCCGTCGCCTCGTGTTCAGCCGCTGTTCGCCCGGGGCGGGTACGGTCGGCGCTGACAGCCGGGCGGACGAGGAGGATCATGGGGAGTCAGCAGGTCGACGGCGGTCGCGGCGGGGCAGCACCCGGCCGGGACCGCGGGAGGGAGCACGGCATGGCGGCGACCGCCCGGCAGGAGTGCGCCGCGCGGCTGCACGACCGGGTCGCGGCGCTCGTCGACGTGGTGCTCCGGGCCCGCCGGACGGCCGTGCCGCAGCTCGAGCGCGTGAACCCCCGCCACCGCGGGTCCGCGCTCAACCTCGTGGACTACGTGGCCGTGCGCAGCCAGGACGTGCGGGACCTGCAGCGGGACCTCAGCGGCCTGGGCGTGTCCTCCCTGGGGCGGATGGAGGCCGGGGTCATGAGCCACCTCGGCGCCGTGCTGGAGACCCTCCGCGTGCTCGCCGGCCGGCCGGAGGAGGAGGTCGGGGCGCCCGGCCCCGACGAGCCCGGCGAGCCCGGTGCGGAGGTGCTGCGCCGCAACACCGCGGCCCTGCTCGGCCCGGGCCGGGAGGGGCGCAGCACCCGGATCATGGTCACCTTCCCCTCGGAGGCCGCCTCGGACCCCCGGCTCGTCCAGGACATGGTCCGCGCCGGGATGGACGTGGCCCGGATCAACTGCGCCCACGACGGCCCCGAGCAGTGGGCGGCCATGATCGGGCACGTCCGGGCGGCCGGGCAGGCGCTCGGCCGCGAGGTCCGCGTGGCCATGGACCTCGCGGGGCCCAAGCTGCGCACCGGGCCGATCGAGCCCGGTCCGCAGGTCGAGAAGATCAAGCCCACCCGGGACAGCGGCGGCCGGGTGACCGCCCCGGCCCGCCTCTGGCTGGGCGAGGCGGACCCGGCGGTCGACGACGACGCCCCGGCCGTCCCCGTGGCCGGCGCAGCCTGGACCGCGGCCCGCACCCCGGGGGAGCGGCTGCGGCTCAAGGACGCGCGCGGCTCCGGACGGACCCTGCGGGTGATCGAGGCCACCGGGCCCGGCGTGCTCGTCGAGTGCGCCAAGACCGTGTACTTCGCCACGGGCCTGGCCGTGCGGGCCGAGGACGGCACGGAGGGCGTGCTCGGCGAGCTGCCCGCCGTCGAGCAGTCCCTGCGCGTGCGCGCGGGGGACACCGTGGTGCTGACCCGGGACCTCGCACCCGCCCCGGTCCGGTCCGAGAGCCCCTTCCGGATCGGCTGCTCCCTGCCCGAGGTGTTCACGGACGCCCGGGAGGGGCAGCCGGCCTGGATCGACGACGGGAGGATCCGCTGCCGGATCACCTCCGTGGGGCCCGACGAGATCGTGCTGGAGGTGCTGCAGGCGGGCCCCGACGGCACCAAGCTCAAAGCGGGGAAGGGCATCAACCTGCCCGAGACGGACCTGCGCATCTCCTCGCTCACCGACGAGGACCGCACGCACCTGCCGTTCGTGGCCGAGCACGCCGACATCGTCAACATGTCCTTCGTGCGCTCGCGGGAGGACGTGACCGACCTGCTGCGGGAGCTCGAGCGGATCGGCAACACCGCCCTGGACGTCACCCTCAAGATCGAGACCGTGGGCGGCTTCGAGTCCCTGCCCGCGATGCTGCTGGAGGCCATGCGGTGGCAGGACGTGGGCGTCATGATCGCGCGCGGGGACCTCGCGGTCGAGGCCGGGTTCGAGCGGATGGCCGAGGTGCAGGAGGAGATCCTGTGGCTGTGCGAGGCCGGGCACGTGCCCGTGGTCTGGGCCACCCAGGTCCTGGAGTCCCTCGCCAAGAAGGGCCTGCCCTCCCGGGCCGAGGTCACGGACGCGGCGATGGGCCAGCGCGCCGAGTGCGTGATGCTCAACAAGGGACCGTTCGTGGTGGACGCGATCGAGGCCCTCGACGACATCCTCGTGCGGATGGAGGGGCACACCCGCAAGAAGTCGGACATGCTCCGCCGGCTCAACGCGTGGGCGCCCGTCGTCGAGTGAGCGGGCGAGCGGTCGGGTGAGCCGCGGGGCGGACCGCGCGGTGACCCGTGCCACACTGGGGGCATGGCCGCACGCGACACCGCCGTTCTCCGCTTCCTCGCCGCCCCGACCGACGCCGGGCGCACCGGCACCGTGGACGGCGGGCGCGTCCTCGAGTGGATCGACAAGGCCGCCTACGCGTGCGCCGTGGGCTGGTCCCGGGCCTACTGCGTGACGGCGTACGTGGGCAACATCCACTTCGACCGCCCGGTGTGCGTGGGGGACATGGTGGAGGTCTCCGCGAAGATCGTGCACACCGGACGGTCCTCGATGCACATCCGGGTGGAGGTCGCCTCCGCGGACCCCCGCGAGCACGGGGTGACCCTCAAGGACACGTGCCTGATCATCATGGTGGCCGTGGACGGGGACGGCCGCCCCACCCCCGTCCCGCAGTGGGCGCCCGAGACGGAGCACGAGCGCCAGCAGTCGGCCGTCACGCAGCGGCGGATCGAGCTGCGCAACAGCATCGAGGAGCTGATGGCGGAGCAGCGGTACACGGACGAGGGCACCGCCGAGGAGACCGTGCTGCGCTTCCTCGCCGCGCCCACGGACATCAACTGGGGCGGGAAGGTGCACGGGGGCACGGCCATGCGCTGGATCGACGAGGCCGCGTACGTGTGCGGGGCCCGGTGGGCGGGCCGGCCGGTCATCGCCGTCTACGCCGGGGGCGTCCGGTTCTACCGGCCCATGCACATCGGCCACCTCGTGGAGGTCCGGGCGCGGCTCATCCACACCGCGGCCCGCGGCCTGCACATCTCCGTGAACTGCTGGTCGGGGGACCCCGCGACCGGCGAGCTCGCCCTGACCACCAACTGCCTCATGGTCATGGTCGCCCTCGACGACCAGGGCCACGCCCTGCCGGCCCGGCAGTGGCAGCCGGTCAGCCAGGAGGACCGGGACCTGGACGCGTTCGCCCGGGAGCTGGTCCGGCTGCGCGCCGAGTTCCCGGACTCCTTCCAGCAGGTCGACCCGTCCGTCTCCCGGCTGCCCGGGAGCTGACCGCGCCCCTCCTCAGCCGTCGGCGAATCCCGGGACCCGATCAGCCTGCTGTGCATATAGTGGGCCGAGACCCACCGTCCCGGCACCCCACAAGGAGAGCACGCCATGGACCTGAATCCCCTGAACAACGCGTTCGACGACGAGGGCAAGCCCAAGCCCGCCATGAACAAGCTCCTCGACACCGTGCTGCGCGTGCAGCGGCCCGTGGTCCTGGGCTTCGTGAAGAAGGAGCGCGCCGACCACCCCGACGAGACGCCCGAGCAGATCGCCAGGCGGCTCGAGAAGATCTACGTCCGGTCCGTGACCATGGGCGGCGGGGCCGTCGGCGCCACCGCGGTGGTCCCCGGCATCGGCACCGTCGCGTCGCTCGGCCTGTCCTCCTTCGCGGTGGTCGGCTACCTCGAGGCCACCGCCCTGTACGCCCAGGCGATCGCCGAGCTGCACGGGGTGCACACGGAGGACCCGGAGAAGACCCGCACCATGGTCATGGCCCTGATGCTCGGCGAGGACGGCCGCCAGGTCATGAACCAGATCCTGGCCAGCGGCACCAAGGGCCGCGGCATGATGTCCTCCTGGGGCCTGATGATGGGCAAGGACGACTCGAAGACCTTCGACGTCAGCAGGATCATCCGCAACATGTTCGTCAAGCGCTTCCTGCTCAAGCAGACCGGCGCCGTGTTCGGCCGCGCCCTGCCGTTCGGCGTGGGCGCGATCGTCGGTGGGGGAGCGAACCTGGCCATGTCCAAGCAGGTCATCGCCGCGACGCACGAGGCGTTCGGGCCGCTGCCCACCACGTTCCCGGCCGAGCTCGGGCCCGAGGAGCGGGCCCCCCGGTTCGACGACGGCACGTCCCGGAAGGGCAGGCGGGGCCGGAAGGCCGACACGGCCGCCGCGGCCCGCGGCGAGATCGCCGGGGAGCAGTAGACCCCGCGCCGCGCTCCCGCGCTGCCGCTCGACGACGCCCCGCGCCCGGCGGGGCGTCGTCGTCGTTCACGACAGGTCCGCCGGGGCGTGGCCCCGCGTTCACCGCGTCTGCCTAGCCTGGTGCACGAGCGGGGCGCACCGCGCCCCGACCGACAGCCGAGGGAGCGCCGTGCGGCCGATCGTCTACGCGCACCGGGGGGCCAGCGCGGACCTCCCCGAGCACACCCGGGCCGCCTACGTGCAGGCGCTGCTGGACGGCGCCGACGGGGTGGAGTGCGACGTCCACCTCAGCCGCGACGGCCACCTCGTCCTGCACCACGACGCCCAGCTGGGCCGCACGAGCGACGGCCGGGGCCCCGTCTCCGCCCGCACGCTCGCCGAGCTGCGCCGCCTCGACTGGACCTCCTGGAAGGGCGTGCGCATCCCGCCGGGCCACGGGGCGCCGGGCCGTCAGCTGCTCACCCTGCCCGAGCTGCTGGACCTGCTGCGGGGCGCGGGCCGGCCCGTGGGCCTGGCCGTGGAGACGAAGCACCCCAGCCCGTTCGGCCACCGGCTCGAGGAGGAGGTCCTCGGTCTGCTGATGCGGGAGGGCTGGGACCCCGAGACCGGGCGGCTGGACGACGTCACGGTCTCGCTGATGAGCTTCCACCCCGACGCCGTCCGGCACTTCCTGGAGACGGTGCCCGCCCGGCACGTGTGCCAGCTGGTCGGGACGACCACCCGCCGCACGGTCGGGGACAGCCTGCGCGTCGGCCGCACGGCCGCGGCGGTGCTCCACGCCGGGATGCGGTTCGTGGTGCCGCCGGCGCTGCCCGTGATCTCGGCGGGCCTCGTGGACCTGGTGGGCCCGGGGCTGGACCTCGTCCGGGCCCGCCCCGACCTCGTGCGGCAGTGGCGGGCGGAGGGGCGCGTGCTGCGGGTCTGGACGGTCGACACCGCACGGGACGTGGACCTGTGCCGCGCGCTCGGCGTCCAGCAGCTCACCACGAACCGCCCGGCCGACGTGCTGCGCTGGGTGCGGGCGCCCTCCGGGGCCCCGCTCGGCGTCCCGGCCGGCGGCCCGGCGGCCGTCACGGGCCGGTCCCGGTGCGCGAGCATGACGGTCGGGTAACGGGGGGTCACGTCACCGCCGGCCGGGCCCGGCGCGCGTATGCTCGACAGCAGCTGTCCGTGTCCCCCCGCACGCCGTCGTCGCCCGCC
>NZ_PDDL01000060.1:0-21803 GCF_020833785.1 Kocuria sp. CCUG 69068 | reverse complement strand
CGCGCGGACGCCGCGGCGGCGCGCGGGGCGAGCCCGGCGTCCGCCTGCGCGGCGACCCAGGCGGCCTCGACGTCGAGCAGCGCCTGGAGCACCGCGGTGTCGTCCGTGTGCGCGTCACCCCGGTGGGCTCCGGGGCGGAGCAGCCCGGCGTCGGTCATGCGCGTCCTCCTTCGGTGGTCGTCGGGTCGTCCGTGGCGGGGTGGTGCCGTGCGGGGGCCCCGGGGCGGCCGGGGCCCGCGCACGGAACGGTCACGCCTGGAGGTTCGGGTAGGTGAGGAAGACGGTCTCGCCCTCGCCCTGGAGCCGGAGGTCGAAGCGCAGGGAGCCGTCGGCCTCCCGCTCGGCGACCAGGGTGCGGCGGCGGTCCTCGGGCAGGGAGCGCAGCAGCGGGTCGTTCGCGAGGGCCTCGGTGTCCTCCGGCAGGTAGATGCGGGTGAACAGCCGGTTCGTCACGCCCCGGGCGAAGACGGTCAGCGTGATGAACGGCGCCTTGCCGGGCTCGGTCGGCCCCGGGTCAACGGTGGTGAAGGTGTAGTGACCCTCGTTGTCGACGGACGCGCGGCCGAAGCCGGTGAAGGTGTAGCCGTCGCGCACGAGCGAGCCGGTCGCGGTGGGGACGTCGCCGTTGCCGTCGGCCTGCCAGATCTCGAGCATGGCGTCCGGCACGAGGTCGCCGTGGCCGTCGGTCACCGTGCCGTGCAGGCGCACCGCCTGCGGGTGCCCGAGCGGGACGAGCAGCTCGCCCTTGTCGTAGGGCAGCGCGTAGCCGAAGAACGGCCCGATGGTCTGGCCGGGGGTGGCCGGGAGTGCGGGGGTCGCGGGGGTCTCAGACATTGGAGTCGCCTTCCGTCCAGGTGCGGTTCGAGCCGCTGAGCACGATGTCCCAGGTGTAGCCGAGCAGCCACTCGTGCTCGGACGCCTCGTGGTCGTAGTCGGCCACGAGCCGGCGGCGGGCCTCGGGGTCCACGATCGACTGGAAGATCGGGTCCAGCGCGAACAGCGGGTCCGAGGGGAAGTACATCTGGGTGATCATCCGCTGGGTGAAGTCCGTGCCGAACAGGGAGAAGTGCACGTGCGCGGGCCGCCAGGCGTTGTGGTGGTTCTTCCAGGGGTACGGCCCGGGCTTGATGGTGACGAACTCGTAGGATCCGTCGTCGCCGGTCAGGCAGCGCCCCACGCCGGTGAAGTTCGGGTCGATGGGAGCCGGGTGCTGGTCCCGCTTGTGGATGTACCGCCCGGCCGCGTTGGCCTGCCAGATCTCCACGAGCTGGCGGCGCACGGGCCGGCCGTCGCCGTCGAGGACCCGGCCGCGGATCTTGATCCGCTCGCCGATGGGCTCCCCGCCCGACTGGATGGTCAGGTCCGACTCGAGCCGGTGCACGTCCCGCTCGCCGAAGGCGGGCGCGTGCAGCTCGATGGTCTCCGGGTCCGCGTGGTGCAGGTCCTTGGTGGGGTGCCGCAGGATCGAGCTGCGGTAGGGCGCGTAGTCCAGCCGCGGCTGCGTCTCGGTGCGGCCGGACGCGCTGTAGTCGGCGCTGATGCCGGCCATCTCGCGGTCGAGGTCGGCCTGCGTGTCCGCCGCGTCGTCGGGGCCCTTCGGGGTGAGGTGCACGAAGGACTCCTCCGGCCCCTGGTCCTGGTCGGTCATGGTTCAGCTCCTTTGTTGCGAGGTGGCTGCCGCACCGGCGGGCGTGGTGCCCGCGGCGAACTCTCCGAGGCTAGCGCATTCGGTGCAGCATTCGCACATGTGTTCACTGTGCGAACTTATTGTGGGGTCACAGTGGGGAGGTCCGGCGGGGCCGGGGGTCAGCGGTCGTCGGGCCAGCCGGTGTAGGACTCCGCGAAGTAGGCGGCGCCGCGCTCGGAGCCGGTGATCGCCTTGAACTCGCCGCGCCGGCGCTTCTGGTTGAAGGGGTTCTCCCCCGGCTGGGTGTGCATGAGGTGGGTGGCCCAGTAGGAGAAGTTCTGCGCCTTCCACACCCGCTCCAGCGCCGTGGCCGAGTACCCGGCCAGCCCGGTGCCGTCGCCCGTGCGGAAGAACTCGACGATCGCCGGGGCGAGCACGCGGACGTCGCAGAACGCGAGGTTCAGGCCCTTGGCGCCGGTCGGGGGGACGGTGTGGCCGGCGTCGCCGACGAGGAACAGGTTGCCGTGGCGCAGGGGCTCGCAGACGTAGGAGCGGAACTTCAGCACGGTCTTGTCGAAGATGGGGCCCTCCTGGAGCCGGAGCCCGTCGGGGCCCTCGACCCGGCGCTGGAGCTCGGCCCAGATCCGCTCGTCGCCCCAGTCGTCGACGTCCTCCTCCGGGTCGCACTGGAAGTACATCCGCTGGACGGTCCCGCTGCGCTGGGAGATGAGGGCGAAGCCGTGCTCGGAGTTCGAGTAGATGAGCTCCGGGGCGCTCGGCGGGGCCTCGGCGAGGATGCCGAACCAGGCGAAGGGGTACTCGATGAAGTTGTCGGTGCGCTCCTGCTCCGGGATGGCGCGGCGGCAGATGCTCTGCGAGCCGTCGGCGCCCACGAGGATCTCGCAGCGGACCTCGAAGTCCTCGCCCGCGGCGTCGGTGAAGCGGATGCCCGGCCGGTCGGTGGTCAGGTCGACCACCTCGGTTTCCGTGACGGACCAGCGGACGTCGCCGCCGTCGCGCTCCCGGGCGTCGGCCAGGTCCAGGAACACCTCGTTCTGCGGGTAGAGCCACACGGACTCGCCGACGAGCTCCTTGAAGTCGATCCGGTGGCTCTCCCCCTCGAAGCGCAGCACGGTGCCCTCGTGCTCGTGGCCCTCCGTGAGCACCCGCCCGTCGACGCCGGAGTCGGTCAGCATCCGCACCGTGGGCGCCTCGAGGATGCCCGCCCGGTGGGTGGCGTGGATGGTGTCCTTGTCGCGCTTCTCGACCACGATGCTGTCGATGCCGGCGCGGCCGAGCAGGTGGGCCAGCATCAGCCCGGCGGGGCCGCCGCCCACGATGCCGACCTGCGTGCTGAGAACGGTGCGCTGTGCGCTCATGAGTGCTCCTGGTGATACGACGGGAATCGTGTCCAGTGTCTCAGCGGCCTGTGGGCGGCACCACAGTCGTCCCGTTGAACGGGATGCTGGAGGCGACGGGCGCGGTGTGCCCGGGAGCCGGTGCCGCGGCCCGTCTCAGCGGGGGGCGTCCCGCAGGGTCCGGCGGATGCCGTGCGCCGCGGTGTGCAGCGCCTGGACGATCGCCCCGGCCCGCGCGGCCGGGTCGCCCGCCGGGGTGATGACGCCCAGGCCCGCCACCACCTGGTCGCCGCGCCCCCGCACGGGGACGGCGATCCCCGCCGTGCCGGCCTCGAGATAGCCGGTCTGCAGGGCGTGGCCCGCGCCGCGGATCCGCTCGAGCTCCGCGGCCAGCACCGCGGGCTCGGTCGGCGAGAGCTCGGTGAACGCGGTGAGGGGCCCCTGCAGGTACTCCTCCTGGTAGTCCTGGGGGGCGTGCGCCAGCAGCACGAGGCCCGTGGCCGACAGGTGCAGGGGCAGCCGGCCGGCCACCTCCGACCGGACGGGCACCGCCCGGGGGTGGGAGAGCCGCTCCACGAGCAGCACCTCGCGGCCCTCCACGATGCCGAGCTGCACGTGCTGGCGCAGCACCGCGTGGATGTCGCCCATGAAGGGGCGGGCGGCGCGCGCCAGGCCGAGCTCGCGCGAGGAGCGGTTGACCAGCTCCCACAGCCGGGTGCCGACCACGTAGTGCCCGCCCTCCACCCGCTCGAGCCAGCCCTGGCGGGCCATGTCCCGGGCGAGCCGGTGCGCGGTGGCGGTGGGCAGCCCGGTGAGGGCCGCGATCCGGCCCCCGGTCAGCCGCGAGTCCTCCGCCGTGAACGCCGCGAGGATCCGGTCCGCCCGCTCGAGCACGGACTCCCCGGTGGGTGAGTTCGCCATGGTGACTCCTGGGGCTCCTTCCTGGTCCGCGGCCCGGCCCCGTGACAGGCCGCGGGACGGGGGCAGCCCCGCCCCGGAAGACGCTACTTCCGGAACGGGGCTGCCGTGGTGACCACGAGGGTGATCACGTCCTGCGCGGGACGCCGACCTCAGTTGGAGCCGAAGTCGTAGTCCTCCAGCGGGATCGCCTGGAACTCGGCGGGCGAGGAGTTCTCCTCCGCGTAGCTGAAGTCCGAGAACGAGCCCGGCTCCGTGAACAGCGAGGCCTTCGCCTCGTCCGTCGGCTCCACGTCGATGTTGTTGTACCGCGCGAGCCCGGTGCCGGCCGGGATCAGCTTGCCGATGATCACGTTCTCCTTGAGGCCCACCAGCGGGTCGGACTTGCCCTCCATGGCCGCCTGCGTGAGCACGCGGGTGGTCTCCTGGAAGGACGCGGCCGACAGCCACGAGTCGGTGGCCAGCGAGGCCTTGGTGATGCCCATCAGCTCCGGGCGGCCGGCGGCCGGCCGGCTGCTCTCGGCCACGGCCTTGCGGTTGGCCTCCAGGAAGCGCACGTTCTCAACGAGCTCGCCCGGCAGCAGGTCCGTCTCGCCCGACTCGATGATCGTCACGCGGCGCAGCATCTGCCGCACGATGACCTCGACGTGCTTGTCGTGGATGCCCACGCCCTGGGAGCGGTACACGCGCTGCACCTCGTCCACGAGGTGCTTCTGCGCCTGCCGCGGACCGCGGATGCGCAGCACCTCCTTGGGGTCGACGGCGCCCGAGACCAGCTGCTGGCCGACCTCGACGTGGTCGCCCTCGGTCACGAGCAGCTTGGCGCGGCGCAGCACCGGGTACCCGATCGCCTCGTCCCCGTTGTCCGGGGTCACGACGAGCTTCAGGGCCTTCTCGGTGTCCTCGATGCTGACCCGCCCGGCGACCTCCGAGATCGGCGCGACGCCCTTGGGCGTACGGGCCTCGAAGAGCTCCTGGATACGGGGCAGACCCTGGGTGATGTCGCCGTCCGAGGACGCCACACCACCGGTGTGGAAGGTGCGCATCGTGAGCTGCGTGCCCGGCTCGCCGATGGACTGCGCGGCGATGATGCCGACGGCCTCGCCGATGTCCACCAGCTGGTTGGACGCCAGCGAGCGGCCGTAGCAGGCCGCGCAGACGCCCACCGCGGACTCGCAGGTCAGCACGGAGCGCACGCGCACCGTGTCGGCCCCGCCCGCGAAGAGGGCGCTGATGAGCCCGTCGGAGAGGTCCGTGCCGGCCTCGGCCAGGATCTCGCCGTTGGCGTCCACGACGTCCACCGCGAGCACCCGGCCGTGCACCGTGTTCTCGATGTCCTCGTGCAGCACGCGGGACCCGCTCTCCTGCACGTCGGCGAGCGGCAGGTTCAGGCCGCGCTCCGTCATGCAGTCCGCCTCCCGCACGATGACGTCCTGGGAGACGTCGACGAGACGACGGGTCAGGTAGCCCGAGTTCGCCGTGCGCAGCGCGGTGTCGGCCAGGCCCTTGCGGGCACCGTGGGTAGCGATGAAGTACTCCAGCACCGACAGGCCCTCGCGGTACGAGGACTTGATCGGGCGGGGCATGATCTCGCCCTTGGGGTTGGACACGAGCCCGCGGATGCCGGCGATCTGGCGGACCTGCATCCAGTTGCCTCGGGCGCCGGAGGACACCATGCGGTTGATGGTGTTCAGCGGCGACAGGTTCGCCTGCATGGCCTGGGCGACCTCGTCCGTGGCCTTGGTCCAGATGTCGATGAGCTCCGAGCGGCGCTCGTCGTCGTCGATCAGACCACGGTCGTACTGGCCCTGGATCTTCGCGGCCTGCGCCTCGTAGCCCTCCATGATGGCGGGCTTCTCCGGCGGGGTCGCGATGTCCGAGATCGCCACGGTCACGCCCGAGCGGGCCGCCCAGTGGAACCCGGCGTCCTTGAGCTCGTCCAGCGTGTGCGCCACGGTGACCATCGGGTACCGCTCCGCGAGATCGTTGACCAGCGCGGACAGGTGCTTCTTGTCCGCGACGGCCTCGTCCCAGGGGTAGTCCTCGGGCAGCGTCTCGTTGAACAGCACGCGGCCCAGCGTGGTCTGCACCAGCACCGGCTGACCCGGCTCCCAGCCCTCGGGGGCCTCCCAGCCCTCGAACGGCACGAAGTCGTCCAGCTCGATCCGGCACAGCGCGTTGAGGTGCAGCCGGCCGGCGTCGTGGGCCATGATCGCCTCGGCCACGGAGGAGAACGAGCGGCCCTCCCCCTCCTCGCCCTCGCGGACGGTGGTGAGGTGGTACAGCCCGATGATCATGTCCTGCGAGGGCAGGGCGATCGGCTTGCCGTCCGAGGGCTTCAGGATGTTGTTCGAGGACAGCATCAGGATGCGCGCCTCGGCCTGGGCCTCCGGGGACAGGGGCAGGTGCACGGCCATCTGGTCGCCGTCGAAGTCGGCGTTGAACGCGCCGCACACGAGCGGGTGGAGCTGGATGGCCTTGCCCTCGACGAGCTGCGGCTCGAACGCCTGGATGCCCAGACGGTGCAGGGTGGGGGCACGGTTGAGCAGCACGGGGTGCTCGGTGATGACCTCCTCGAGCACGTCCCACACCTGGGGGCGGTAGCGCTCGACCATGCGCTTGGCCGACTTGATGTTCTGCGCGTGGTTGAGGTCCACCAGCCGCTTCATCACGAACGGCTTGAACAGCTCCAGCGCCATCTGCTTCGGCAGACCGCACTGGTGCAGCTTCAGCTGCGGGCCGACCACGATGACCGAGCGGCCGGAGTAGTCGACGCGCTTGCCGAGCAGGTTCTGCCGGAACCGGCCCTGCTTGCCCTTGAGCATGTCGGACAGCGACTTCAGCGCACGGTTGCCCGGCCCGGTGACCGGGCGGCCGCGGCGGCCGTTGTCGAACAGCGAGTCCACGGCCTCCTGCAGCATCCGCTTTTCGTTGTTGACGATGATCTCCGGGGCGCCCAGGTCCAGCAGGCGCTTGAGCCGGTTGTTGCGGTTGATCACGCGCCGGTAGAGGTCGTTGAGGTCCGACGTGGCGAAGCGGCCGCCGTCGAGCTGGACCATCGGGCGCAGCTCCGGCGGGATCACCGGGACGGCGTCCAGGACCATGCCCAGCGGCGAGTTGTCCGTGGTCAGGAACGCGTTGACGACCTTGAGCCGCTTCAGGGCGCGGGTCTTGCGCTGGCCCTTGCCGGTGGCGATGGTCTCCCGCAGGGACTCGGCCTCCGCCTCGAGATCGAAGGTCTCGAGGCGCTTCTTGATCGCCTCGGCGCCCATCGAGCCCTCGAAGTACATGCCGTAGCGGTCCACCATGACGCGGTAGAGCGCCTCGTCTCCCTCGAGGTCGTTGACCTTGAGGTTCTTGAAGCGGTCCCAGACCTGCTCGAGGCGGTCGATCTCCAGGTTGGCGCGCTTGCGCACGTTGGCCATCTGGCGGTCGGCGGAGTCGCGGAGCTTGCGCTTCTCCGCGGCCTTGCCGCCCTCCTCCTCGACCCGGCCGAGCTCGGTCTCGAGGTCGCGGGCGATCGCGGCGATGTCGGAGTCGCGGGTGGACTCCATCTGCGCCTTCTCCCGGTCCACGGCGGCCTGCAGGTTCGGCAGGTCGTCGTGGCGGGCGTCCTCGTCCACCGACGTGATCATGTACGCCGCGAAGTAGATGACCTTCTCCAGGTCCTTCGGGGCGAGGTCCAGCAGGTAGCCGAGCCGCGAGGGCACGCCCTTGAAGTACCAGATGTGGGTCACGGGAGCGGCGAGCTCGATGTGGCCCATGCGCTCACGGCGCACCTTGGCGCGGGTGACCTCCACGCCGCAGCGCTCGCAGATGATGCCCTTGTAGCGCACGCGCTTGTACTTGCCGCAGTAGCACTCCCAGTCCCGGGTGGGACCGAAGATCTTCTCGCAGAACAGGCCGTCCTTCTCGGGCTTGAGCGTGCGGTAGTTGATGGTCTCCGGCTTCTTGACCTCGCCGTAGGACCAGGTCCGGATGTCCTCCGCGGTCGCAAGACCGATCCGCATGAGGCCTAGTGAAGATTCGTTGGACATGAGGGTCCTTTATCTCTTTCTCTGGAAAAGTTGACGTCTCGTCGGGGTGGACCGAGCGGGATCAGACCTCTTCGACCGAGCTGGGCTCGGAGTGCGAGAGATCGATGCCCAGTTCCTCGGCCGCCCGGAAGACCTCGTCATCCGAATCGCGCATCTCGATGGTGTTGCCGTCCGCCGAGAGCACCTCGACGTTCAGGCACAGCGACTGCATCTCCTTGATGAGGACCTTGAAGGACTCGGGGACACCCGGCTCGGGGATGTTCTCGCCCTTCACGATGGCCTCGTAGACCTTCACGCGCCCGTGCACGTCGTCGGACTTGACCGTCAGCAGCTCCTGCAGCGTGTAGGCGGCGCCGTACGCCTCGAGCGCCCAGACCTCCATCTCGCCGAAGCGCTGGCCGCCGAACTGCGCCTTACCGCCCAGCGGCTGCTGGGTGATCATGGAGTACGGGCCGGTGGAGCGCGCGTGGATCTTGTCGTCCACGAGGTGGTGCAGCTTCAGGATGTACTGGTAGCCCACCGACACCGGGTCCGGGAACGGCTCGCCGGAGCGGCCGTCGAACAGCCGGGCCTTGCCGGACCGGTCGATCAGCCGCACGCCGTCGCGCGTCGGGTTGGTGTGGTCGAGGAGGTCGAAGATCTCCTCCTCGCGCGCGCCGTCGAACACCGGGGTGGCCACGTTCGTGGGGCCGGACTGCTTCGGGAAGTTCGGCAGCCGGTCGAGCCACTCGGGGTCGCCCTCGATGTTCCAGCCCTGCTTCGCGAGCCAGCCGGTGTGCACCTCGAGGACCTGCCCCAGGTTCATGCGGCCGGGCACGCCCAGCGGGTTGAGGATGATGTCCACGGGGGTCCCGTCCTCGAGGAACGGCATGTCCTCCAGGGGCAGGATCTTCGAGATGACGCCCTTGTTGCCGTGGCGGCCGGCGAGCTTGTCGCCGTCCGTGATCTTGCGCTTCTGCGCCACGTACACCCGGACCACCTGGTTGACGCCCGCGGGCAGGTCGTCGTCCTCGTCGTCGCGGTCGAAGACGCGCACGCCGATGACGGTGCCGGACTCGCCGTGGGGCACCTTCAGGGACGTGTCGCGCACCTCGCGGGACTTCTCGCCGAAGATCGCCCGCAGCAGGCGCTCCTCCGGGGTCAGCTCGGTCTCGCCCTTCGGGGTGACCTTGCCCACGAGGATGTCGCCGGCCTGGACCTCCGCGCCGATGTGGATGATGCCGCGCTCGTCGAGGGCGGACAGCACCTCCTCGGACACGTTCGGGATGTCCCGGGTGATCTCCTCGGCGCCCAGCTTCGTGTCGCGGGCGTCGATCTCGTGCTCCTCGATGTGGATCGAGGTGAGCACGTCCTCCGAGACCATGCGCTGGGAGAGGATGATCGCGTCCTCGTAGTTGAGGCCCTCCCAGGACATGTAGGCGACCAGCAGGTTCTTGCCCAGGGCCAGCTCGCCCTGGTCCGTGGAGGGGCCGTCGGCGATGACCGAGCGCTCCTCGACGCGATCGCCCTCGGAGACGATGACGCGCTGGTTGTAGGTGTTGCCCGGGTTGGAGCGCGTGAACTTGTTGATCGGGTAGACCGTGGTCGTCCCGTCGTCGTTGAGCACGCGCACGAGGTTCGCCGAGACCTCCTCGACCACGCCGGCCTTGCGGGCCAGCACGGAGTCCCCGGCGTCCAGGGCCGCGTAGCGCTCCATGCCGGTGCCCACGAGCGGGGCCTCGGACTCGAGCAGCGGCACGGCCTGGCGCTGCATGTTGGCGCCCATGAGCGCGCGGTTGGCGTCGTCGTGCTCCAGGTACGGGATGAGCGCGGTCGCCACGGACACCATCTGGCGCGGGGAGACGTCCATGAACTGCACGGCGGTCGGGTCGACCAGCACGGCCTCGCCCGAGCCGTCGGCGGCGCGCGCGAGGACGGCGTCCTCGGCGAACCGGTTGTCCGGGCCCAGCGGGGCGTTCGCCTGGGCGATCGTCACGCCGCGCTCGTCGTCGGCGGTGAGGTACTCGACCTCGTCGGTGACGAGGCCGCCGACGACCTTGCGGTACGGGGTCTCGATGAAGCCGAACGGGTTGATCCGCCCGTAGGTCGCCAGCGAGCCGATGAGGCCGATGTTGGAGCCCTCGGGGGTCTCGATCGGGCACATGCGGCCGTAGTGCGACGGGTGGACGTCACGGACCTCCATGCCGGCGCGGTCGCGGGAGAGACCGCCCGGGCCGAGCGCGGACAGGCGGCGCTTGTGGGTCAGGCCCGCGAGCGGGTTGTTCTGGTCCATGAACTGCGACAGCTGCGAGGTGCCGAAGAACTCCTTGATCGCCGCCACGACGGGACGGATGTTGATCAGGGTCTGCGGGGTGATCGCCTCGACGTCCTGGGTGGTCATGCGCTCGCGCACCACGCGCTCCATGCGGGACAGGCCCGTGCGGATCTGGTTCTCGATCAGCTCGCCCACGGCGCGGATGCGGCGGTTGCCGAAGTGGTCGATGTCGTCGACGTCCACGACGACCTCGCGGGGCTCGCCGTCGCGCACGCCCTTCATGGTGCCGCCGCCGGCGTGCAGGGTGACGAGGTAGCGGATCATCGCGACGATGTCGTCGACCGACAGCACGGAGGCGTCCTCGTCCTCGAACGCCTTGTCGAGGCCCAGCTTCCGGTTGATCTTGTACCGGCCGACCTTCGCGAGGTCGTAGCGCTTGGAGTTGAAGTACATGTTGTCGAGCAGCGCCTGCGCGGCGTCGACCGTGGGCGGCTCCCCCGGGCGCAGCTTGCGGTAGATGTCCAGCAGCGCGTCCTCGCGGGACTCGACGGTGTCCTTCTCGAGGGTCGCCCGGATGGAGTCGAACTCCCCGAACTCCTCGAGGATGCGGGACTCGCTCCAGCCGAGGGCCTTGAGCAGCACGGTGACCGACTGCTTGCGCTTGCGGTCGAGGCGCACGCCCACCTGGTCGCGCTTGTCGATCTCGAGCTCGAACCACGCGCCGCGCGAGGGGATGATCTTCGCGGAGTAGATGTCCTTGTCCGAGGTGCGGTCCTGGCCGCGCTCGAAGTAGGCGCCCGGCGAGCGGACGAGCTGGGACACGACGACACGCTCGGTGCCGTTGATGACGAAGGTGCCCTTCTCGGTCATCAGCGGGAAGTCGCCCATGAACACGGTCTGCTGCTTGATCTCGCCCGTGTTGTTGTTCATGAACTCGGCCTTGACGTACAGGGGCGCCGAGTACGTGGCGTCCCGGTCCTTGCACTCGTCCATGGTGTACTTCGGGTCGTAGAACTCCGGCTCCGAGAAGGACAGGGACATGGTGCCCTGGAAGTCCTCGATCGGGGAGATCTCCTCGAAGATGTCGGACAGCCCGGAGGTGCGGGCGATGCCCTGCTCCCCGGTCTCGATGGCCTGCTGGACGCGGGCCTGCCACCGCTCGTTGCCCACGAGACGGTCGAAGCTGTCCGTCTGGAGGGCCAGCAGGTTCGGCACGTCCAGCGGTTCATGGATCTTGGCGAAGGAGATGCGGCGCGGGATGTTCCCGTCGGCCGGTCGGTTAGCGGTTACGTTCGAATCGGTGCTCGAGGCGACCAAGATGGATTCCTTCCACAGACCTGCAGTTGAATCGCGCAGTACCCGAATCGGGGATACGGGTGTGCGAGGGCCAGCGGACTCGAGATGCTGGTTCGCTCCCCGGGGGCGCCCACCGCTATATGAAGGCACGCAGAATGAGGGACAACGCAAAGATCCAGCATAGACGCGATGTGCGGCTCTGTCCACACGACCGGTGGACGCGGGCGTCCACCGGTCGTAGGATGGGAAATTTCGTGCTCCGGGGTCTCACCGGCACCGGGGGCGCCGGGCCCGCGGGTCAGCCCGCGGCCGCGAACGCCTCGACCGGCGGGCAGCTGCAGACGAGGTTGCGGTCCCCGGCGGCGTTCTCCACCCGGCCCACGGGCGGCCAGTACTTGGCCCGGCGCAGCTCGGGCAGCGGGTAGGCGGCCCGGGACCGGGGGTAGGCCCGGTCCCACTCGTCGGCCGTGAGCACCTCCGCGGTGTGCGGCGCATGGCGCAGGACCGAGTCCTCGAGTGCGACCTCGCCGTCGGCCACGGCGGTCATCTCCGCGTGGATCGCGCGCATCGCGGCCACGAACCGGTCGAGCTCCGCGAGGTTCTCGGACTCCGTGGGCTCCACCATGAGCGTGCCCGCCACCGGGAACGCGAGGGTGGGGGCGTGGAAGCCGTAGTCGACGAGCCGCTTGCAGACGTCCTCCGCGGTCACCCCGGAGGCCTTCGTGAGCGCGCGCAGGTCGAGGATGCACTCGTGGGCCACGAACCCGCCCGGGCCGGTGTAGAGGGTCGGGAAGACGTCGGCCAGCCGGGCGGAGACGTAGTTCGCGCTGAGGATCGCGGTGCGCGACGACGCGGTGAGCCCCTCCGCGCCGGTCATGGCGATGTACATCCAGGAGATCGGCAGCACCCCGGCCGACCCGTGGCGGGCCTGGGACACGGGGAAGGAGTCCTCCCCGCCGTCCGGGGCCGCGGGGTCCCCGGGCAGGAACGGCACGAGGTGCTCCGCCACGGCCACGGGCCCCACGCCGGGCCCCCCGCCGCCGTGCGGGATGCAGAAGGTCTTGTGCAGGTTCAGGTGGGAGACGTCCCCGCCGAAGCGGCCCGGCCGGGCGAGGCCCATGAGCGCGTTGAGGTTGGCGCCGTCCACGTAGACCTGGCCCCCCGCCGCGTGCACGGCCTCGCACACGGCCGTGATCTGCTCCTCGAACACGCCGTGCGTCGAGGGGTAGGTGACCATGATGCCCGCCAGCTCCTCCCCCACGCTCCCGATCTTCGCGGCCAGGTCGTCCAGGTCCACGGAGCCGTCCCCGGCGGTGGCCACGACCACCACCTTGAGGTCCGCGAGCACCGCGGAGGCGGCGTTGGTGCCGTGGGCCGAGGACGGGATGAGGACGGTGGTGCGCTGCCGGTCGCCCCGGGAGAGGTGGTAGCGGCGGATCGCGAGGAGCCCGGCGAGCTCGCCCTGGGAGCCGGCGTTGGGCTGGACGGAGACCGCGGCGTAGCCGGTGATCTCCGTGAGCCAGGACTCGAGCTGGGCGATGAGCTCGCGCCAGCCGAGGGTCTGGTCCTCGGGGGCGAGCGGGTGGATCGAGGCGAACTCGGGCCAGCTGATGGGCTCCATCTCCGCGGCGGCGTTGAGCTTCATGGTGCAGGAGCCGAGCGGGATCATGGTCCGGTCGAGGGCCAGGTCCTTGTCCGCGAGGGAGCGCAGCCAGCGCATCATCGCGGTCTCGGAGCGGTGCAGCGTGAACACGGGGTGGGTCAGGTAGGAGTCGGTGCGCAGCAGCTCGGCGGGCAGGTCCCACGCCCCGCCCGCGTCGTCCGTAGCCGCGGCGCCGAAGGCCGCGAGCACGGCGTCGACGTCGCGCTCGTCGTGGGGCTCCCCCACCGACACGGAGACGTGGTCCGCGCCGGCCCGGCGGACGTTGATCCCGCGCTCCGCGGCGGCGGCCACGACGGCGTCGGCGCGGCCGGGGACCTCGGCGAGCACGGTGTCGAAGAACCGGTCGTGGACCACGCGCACGCCGGCCGCGGCGAGCCCGGTGGCCAGGCGGGCGGCCAGCCCGTGCACGCGCTCGGCGATGGTGCGGAGCCCGTCCGCGCCGTGGTAGGCGGCGTAGGCGCCGGCCACGACGGCCAGCAGCGCCTGGGCGGTGCAGATGTTCGAGGTGGCCTTCTCGCGGCGGATGTGCTGCTCGCGGGTCTGCAGGGCCAGCCGGTAGGCGGGCCGGCCGGAGGAGTCGGTGGAGACGCCCACCAGGCGGCCGGGCAGGTTCCGCTCGAGGCCCTTGCGGCAGGCGAGGAACGCGGCGTGGGGACCGCCGAAGAACAGGGGCACCCCGAAGCGCTGGGCCGAGCCCACGGCGATGTCCGCGCCCTGCTCCCCCGGGGAGCGCAGCAGGGTCAGGGCCAGCAGGTCGGTGGCCACGGCCACGAGCGCCCCCCGCGCGTGCGCCTCCTCGGCGCGCTCGGCGAGGGGGACGACCTCGCCGTCGACGCCCACCTGGGTCAGGACCACCCCGAAGAGCTCGCCCTCGGGCAGCCCCTCGGCGAGGTCGGCGACGACCAGCTCGATGCCCACGGCCCGGCAGCGCCCGCGCAGCACGGCGAGGGTCTGCGGGAGCGTCCGGGCGTCGACGACGACGCGCCGGCTCGTGGCCTTCCGGTTGGCCCGGCGCATCATGAGCACGGCCTCGGCCACCGCGGTGGCCTCGTCCAGGAGGGAGGCGTTCGCCAGGTCCAGGCCGGTGAGGTCCATGACGGCGTTCTGGAACGTGAGCAGGGCCTCGAGGCGGCCCTGCGAGATCTCGGGCTGGTAGGGGGTGTAGGAGGTGTACCAGGCGGGGTTCTCGAGGATGTTGCGGCGCAGCGCGGGCGGGGTGACGGTGTCCGCGTAGCCCTGCCCGATCATCTGGGTCATCACCCGGTTCTTCGCCGCGACCCGGCGCAGCGCCGCGAGGGCCTCGTGCTCGGACATCGGGGCGGGCAGGCCCAGCGGCTCGGAGGAGGCGATGGTCGCGGGGACGGCGCGGGCGACGAGCTCGTCGAGGTCGGCCGCGCCGACGGTCTCGAGCATGATCGCGGTCTCGGCGGCGTCCGGGCCGAGGTGGCGTGGCAGGAAGGACAAGGTGAGCTCCTCGTGGTCCGAGGCCCGGTGGGGCCCGTCCGCCCTCCCCCGCCCGGACTCTCCCGCTGCGCGTGGGCGGCCGATGTGGTCGTGCCCCCAGTCTCCCACAGACCGTCCGGGCCCGGCACGGCACGAGGCCCCGGACGCCGTGCGTCCGGGGCCTCGCAGGAGCGTCCGTGAAGGGACGCGTCCGGGGTCCTACTTGAGGGTGACGGTGGCGCCGGCGCCCTCGAGGGCCTCCTTGGCCTTGTCCGCGGCCTCCTTGGTGGCGCCCTCGAGGACGGCCTTGGGGGCCGAGTCCACGAGGTCCTTGGCCTCCTTGAGGCCGAGGGAGGTCAGCGCGCGGACCTCCTTGATGACCTGGATCTTCTTCTCGCCGGCGGCCTCGAGGACGACGTCGAACTCGGTCTGCTCCTCGGCCTCCTCGGCGGCGGCGGCCGGAGCGGCGGCACCGGCGACGGCCACGGGGGCGGCGGCGGTGACGTCGAAGGCCTCCTCGAAGGCCTTCACGAACTCGGAGAGCTCGATGAGGGAGAGCTCCTTGAACGCGTCGATCAGTTCAGCGGTGGTGAGCTTGGCCATGGTTGTGGCTCCTTTTCGATGGTGTGCCCCGGCCGGGTTCGTCGGCGCGGGACGGTCTGGTTCCGTGGTGAGAATGTGCCTCGCGGCGGGGATGCTGGTCAGGCGTCCTGCTCCTCGACCTTGGCGCGCAGCGCCTCGGCCGTGCGGACGGTCTTCGACAGCGGTGCCTGGAACAGCGCCGCGGCCTGGGACAGGGACGCCTGCGCGGCACCGGCCACCTTGGCCAGCAGCACCTCGCGGGACTCGAGGTCCGCGAGCTGCTTGATCTCCGCGTCGCTCAGGGCCTTGCCCTCGAGGTAACCGCCCTTGACGACGAGCTGCGGGTTCGCCTTGGCGAAGTCACGCAGGCTCTTGGCGGCCTCGACGGGATCCCCCGAGATGAAGGCGATCGCGCTCGGGCCGGCGAGCTGGCCGTCGAACGCGTCGATCCCCAGCTCCTTGGCCGCGATCGCGGTCAGCGTGTTCTTCACCACGGCGTATTCGGCGTTCTCACCGAGCGAGCGGCGCAGCTCCTTGAGCTGGGCCACGGTGAGACCGCGGTACTCAGTCAGGACAGCGGCGTCCGAGTTGGAGAACAGTTCCTTCAACTCGGCGACCGCGGCTGCCTTTTCCGGGTTCGCCATGGTACTCCTTCCGGTCTTCGATGCCGGTCGCTGCCGCAAGGGCCCGGGCACAGAAAAAGCCCCGCGCAGATGCCCGGGGCTCGGCGTCGCACCCCGTGCAGGACGGGACGTGCTCGCTGTGCTGGTTCACCTGCGCTGGCGGTTCCTGGCGGAACTCTTACGGCTGTCCTCCCGCTTCGCGCACTCCGAAACGGGGCGCACGGGGCAGGGGGACCACGACCGGCGGTCTTTGGTGTCTCCCAGGCTACCGGAGGCCCCCGCCGCGGCCAAATCGGCTCCGGGACGGCCCCGGACCCGGCTCAGGCGGAGGGGAAGTCGCGGGCCCACACGCCGCTGCGCCCGGCCACGCGGAAGCCCAGCCGGGCGTTGACCCGGCTCATCCGGTCGTCGCCGCTGTGGCTCCAGGAGTAGACGGTGCGCACGCTCGGGGCCAGCCGCTCGAGCTGCTGCAGGTTGGCCAGCTTCAGCCGGGTGGCGAGCCACCGGCGGCGGTGCTCGCGCAGGACCACGGTCTCGTCCTGCATCCCGATCGGCGGCTCCTCCCCCGCCAGGACGATCTCGGTCATCCCGACGAGGCGTCCGGTGGGCTCGTGCTCGGCGACGGCCACGAGGGAGAGGTTGCCCGCCTCGGCGCGCAGCTGCTCGGTGCGCCGCACGCGCTCGGCGTCCCAGGGATCTGGCTCGGCGGCGGCCACGGGGGCCAGGAACGAGTCGGTCGCCATGCGCGAGTGCAGGGCGGCGAGCTCGTCGAGCCGGTCCTCGGGGGCCGGGCCGCTCCAGACGTGGATCCGGTACGGCTCCTGCGCCGGCGAGGCCGCGACCTCGTCCAGCAGGGCCGCGACGCGCTCGGGCGGCAGGGGGACGTCCAGCACCCCGAAGTCGCTGACCGACTCGAGCCGGTAGCCGGCGCTGAGGGCGAAGCGGGTCTGCCGGTTGGACACGGGCAGCCGGCCCGAGCCGTCGGCGGCGTCCACCCACTCGACCATCCCGGGCGTGACCAGCGGGAAGACCCCGGTGACGCTGCCGTCGCCCTGGATCTCCTCGGGCCCGGGGTGCTCGGTCTGGATCCGCAGGTGCCGGCGGGACTCGCCCACGGCGAGCTGCTCGGCGGCGGCCAGCAGTTCGCTGCCGGTGCCCTGGGAGGTGACGTCGGGGTCCACGTCGACGGTGATGTGGGCGGAGTCGGTGAGCGTGACCAGGGGCATCCGCACCTCGGCCCGTCCCGCCAGCCGGTCCCCGGCCCACGCCAGCAGGACGACCACGCGCTCGAAGGGGTCCAGCAGGTCCCGGTAGAGCTCCTGGGCGTCACCGGTGAGGTCCGAGATCCCCCACACGTGCTGCCGGGACCGGCGCACGAGCTCCGCGACGCGCCCCAGCAGCTCCTGCGCGGCGTCGTCGAACTCGTCGGGGATGCGCATCTGCTCGATGCGCACCGGGGGGTGCTCGCTCACGTGGGGGGTCTCCGTTCCGTGGGCGCCGGCGGACGCCCGCCGGCTGCTGGGTCGTGGGAGGAATGGTCCCGTCGGACGGGAAGGGGCCCGGCCGCATCGGCCGGGCCCCCACCCGTCGGAGCCCCGCGGGCTCCGGTGCACGGCGTCAGGCGCCGACGACGACCTCGGTGGCGTTCGGGTCGACCGGGATGCCCGGCCCGAACGTGGTCGAGACGGTCGCCTTCGTGATGTAGCGGCCCTTCGACGCGGAGGGCTTCAGGCGCAGGATCTCCTCGAGGGCGGCGCCGTAGTTCTCCGCCAGCTTCTCGAGCTCGAAGGACGTCTTGCCCACGATGAAGTGCAGGTTCGAGTGCTTGTCGACGCGGAAGTCGATCTTGCCGCCCTTGATGTCGTTGACGGCCTTGGTCACGTCCATGGTGACGGTGCCGGTCTTGGGGTTCGGCATCAGGTTGCGGGGGCCGAGGACCTTGCCCAGCCGGCCGACCTTGCCCATCATGTCCGGGGTGGCCACGGCGGCGTCGAAGTCGGTCCAGCCGCCCTGGATGCGGGCGATCAGGTCGTCGGAGCCGACGTAGTCCGCTCCGGCCTCCTCCGCGGCGGCGGCCTTGTCGCCGGTCGCGAAGACGACGACGCGGGCGGTCTTGCCGGTGCCGTTGGGCAGGTTCACGGTGCCGCGGACCATCTGGTCGGCCTTGCGGGGGTCGACACCGAGGCGGAGGACGACCTCCACGGTGGAGTCGGTCTTCGCGGTGTCGAGCTCCTTGGCCAGGGCCACGGCCTCGGCCGGGGCGTACAGCGTGCCCGCGTCGATCTTGGCGGCGGCCGCCTGGTATGCCTTGCTGCGCTTTGCCATCTGCTTCTTCTCCTTGTGCAGTTGTGGTCTGCGGGCCGCGCTCGGCCCTGCCACGTCAATAACGGTGGGTGGTGATCAGCCGAGGCTGGTCACTCGACCTCGATGCCCATGGAGCGGGCGGTGCCGGCGATGATCTTCGCGGCGGCGTCGATGTCGTTGGCGTTGAGGTCTTCCTTCTTGGTCTCGGCGATCTCGCGGACCTGGTCCATGCTGAGCTTGCCGACCTTCTGGGTGTGCGGGACACCCGAGCCCTTGGCGACGCCGGCGGCCTTCTTGATCAGCTGCGCGGCGGGCGGGGTCTTCGTGACGAAGGTGAACGAGCGGTCCTCGTAGACCGTGATCTCCACGGGCACGATGTTGCCGCGCTGGGACTCCGTGGCCGCGTTGTAGGCCTTGCAGAATTCCATGATGTTGACGCCGTGCTGACCGAGGGCCGGACCCACGGGAGGAGCCGGGTTGGCGGCGCCTGCCTGGATCTGCAGCTTGATCAGGCCGGAGACCTTCTTCTTCTTGGGAGCCATGTGCTGGTCCTTCTTCTGCTGGACGTACCGGCGCACAGGAGCGTACGACGGCGGGTGGCCGCCGTGGCGCGGCGGCCGGGCGGCCCGGCGGCGAAGCATGCACCGCGGGGCCGGGAACTGGGGCGGGCCGGAGCGGCCCGCGGGGCTCAGATCTTGGAGACCTGGTTGAAGCCGAGGGTGACGGGGGTCTCGCGCTCGAAGATCGACACGAGGACGACCAGCTGCTGGGACTCCACCTTGATCTCGGAGATCGTGGCGGGGAGGGTCTCGAATGGGCCCTCCTTGACGATGACGGACTCGCCGACCTCGAAGTCGACGTCGATCTGCGGCTGCGCGCTGGGCTGGGCGGAGGACTCGGCCCCCGCGCCCTGCGGCGCCTCGAAGACCGGGTTGAGCATCTCGAAGACCTCGTCGAGGCGCAGCGGCACCGGGTTGTAGGCGTCCTGGCCGACGAAGCCGGTGACGCCCGGGGTGTGGCGGACCGCGCCCCAGGAGGCGTCGGTGAGGTTCATGCGCACCAGCACGTAGCCCGGGATCCGCACCCGGCGCACGATCTTGCGCTGGGCGTTCTTGATCTCGACGACCTCCTCCATCGGCACCTCGATCTGGAAGATGTCGTCCTCCATGTTGAGGGACTGGATGCGGGTCTCGAGGTTCGTCTTCACGCGGTTCTCGTAGCCGGCGTAGGTGTGGATGACGTACCAGTCACCCTCCTGGCGGCGCAGCTTCGACTTGAACTCCTCGACGGGGTCCACGGCGGGCGCCTCGTCCTCGGCCGCGGGGGCCTCCTCGTCGGCCGGGGCCTCCGCCTCGAGCGGGGCCTCCTCGTCGGCGGGCGCGGCGGGAGCCTCGTCGGCGACCGGGGCGTGCTCCGGGTCGTGGGCGGCCGCGAAGTCGTCCTCCTGCACGGAGGTCTCGGCCTCCGGCAGCTCCGGAGCCTGCTGGTCGACCTCGGCCGGTGCCTCGGTGCCGTTTTCGAGCTCGTGCTCGGTCACTGGATCTCCCTCAAAGTTCTTTCGTGGATGTCGTGCTCTGCTGGGTCACGGTGGCCGGCCGCGCCGGTCCGTGCGCCGCCCGGATCAGCCGGCGGCGTCCCCCTGCCCGAAGATCCACAGGGCGGCCTGGCCGAACGCCAGGTCCAGGACCGAGATGAGCACCATCATGAACGCGACGAACACGAGGACGACCAGGACGTAGTTGACCAGTTCGCGCCGGGTGGGGGTGACCACCTTCCGGAGCTCGCCGACGACCTGGCGCAGGAACAGGAACAGGCGCCCGAAGACGCCGCGGGGGCTCTCCGCGCCCTGCTCCGGGGGCTGGCCCGACGCGCGGCCGGCGGTGGTCTGCGACATCGGCTCTCCCTGTGTGGACTCGTGCGTGCCGCGCAGTGCTGCCGGCCCGCCGTCGCCGCGGCGGCTCCCGGCACCCCCGTGGGGGTGCCGGGGACCACCCCGGACTGGAGCAGGGCAGACAGGACTCGAACCTGCAACCTGCGGTTTTGGAGACCGCTGCGCTACCAATTGCGCCACTGCCCTACGTGCCTCGCGGCCTCGGCCGGCGTGGGGACGCCGGTCTCGATCGCTCGGACCCGGTCACCGACTCTACCATCCGGTCCCGCCGTGACGGCGCGGCCGAGCAGGCGCCGATGACACCAGTCGTCCATCCTAGGCGACCCGGGCGGCGGGGTGCAATCCGGGCGGGCGCGGCCGCCGGGGCGCCGGGCCCGCGGTGCGGACGCCCGAGTAGCATGGGGGCGTCCGCACCGCCGTCCCCGCACCCGGCGGAGACCGCCCGTTCCCCTCCAGGAGGCCCCCGGTCATGACCACGTCCCGCATCTCCCGGCGCGTCGGCGCCATCGCAGAGTCCGCGACGCTCGCCGTGGACGCGAAGGCGAAGGCCCTCAAGGCCGCCGGCCGGCCCGTGATCGGCTTCGGCGCCGGGGAGCCCGACTTCCCGACCCCCCAGTACATCGTGGACGCCGCCGCGGCCGCCCTGCAGGACCCGGCGAACTTCCGGTACACGCCGGCCGCGGGCCTGCCCGAGCTGCGCAGGGCGGTGGCCGAGCAGACCGCCCGGGACGACGGCTACGCGGTGGAGCCCGCCCAGGTGCTCGTCACCAACGGCGGCAAGCAGGCCGTGTTCCAGGCCTTCGCGACGGTCGTGGACGAGGGCGACGACGTCCTGCTGCCCGCCCCGTACTGGACCACCTACCCCGAGGCCATCAAGCTCGCCGGGGGCAACCCGGTCGAGGTCTTCGCCGGACCGGAGCTCGGCTACAAGGTCACCCCCGAGCTGCTCGAGGCGGCGTGGACCGAGCGCACCAAGGCCCTGCTGTTCTGCTCGCCGTCGAACCCCACGGGCGCCGTGTACTCCCCCGAGGAGACCGCGGCCGTGGGCCGCTGGGCGGCGGAGAAGGGGATCTTCGTGCTGACCGACGAGATCTACCAGCACCTCACCTACGACGGCGTGCCGTTCACCTCGATCGCCGCCGCCGTGCCGGAGCTGGGCGAGAACGTGGTCGTCCTCAACGGCGTGGCCAAGACGTACGCGATGACCGGCTGGCGGGTGGGCTGGATGATCGGTGCCCCCGACGTCATCAAGGCGGCCACGAACCTGCAGTCCCACCTGACCTCCAACGTCAACAACGTGGCCCAGCGGGCCGCGCTGGCGGCCGTGTCCGGCCCGCTCGACGAGGCCCACCGGATGCGGGCGGCCTTCGACCGCCGCCGCCGGGTCATGGTCGAGGCCCTCAACGCCATCGACGGCGTGGAGTGCCCCACCCCGACCGGCGCGTTCTACGCCTACGCGGACGTGCGGGGCCTGCTCGGCCGGCGCTTCGGCGACGCGACGCCGCAGACCTCCGCCGAGCTGGCCGAGCTGATCCTGGAGCAGGCGGAGGTGGCCGTGGTGCCCGGCGAGGCGTTCGGCCCCTCCGGCTTCCTGCGCCTGTCCTACGCCCTCGGCGACGACGACCTCGCCGAGGGCCTGCGCCGGCTCCAGGAGTACCTGGGCGGCGCCGCGTGAGCGCCGCGACGGACGCCCGGGACACCGCCGTGGCCGCGGCGGAGCAGGTGCCCGCGGCGGCGCTCGTGAGCGCCGGGCTGATCGGCGGGTACGCCACCGCCCGGGCGACCGGCGTCCGCCCCCTGGGCGGGG